>JBNKGC010000013.1:0-55585 GCA_050289625.1 Polyangiaceae bacterium
TCGCTGATAGCGTTCGAGGATGGGCTTCGTGACGTCCGCTGGTCGCGTCACTCCCCTCGCCTCCAGCCAGGCGATCAAGAACTCCAGGTACACCTCGCGGTTCTCGATGGTGCGTGGGGAGTAGTTCTTCGTGCGGAGAAACAGCAGGTAGCGGTGCATCCACGCCACGAGCCCCTCGGGGTCGCTCGGGTTGCCGACTGCTGGCCGGGGCTTGCGGTAGCCTCGTTTCGGCATCGCTCAGGCCTTCGCGAGGAGCGCGGGTGGTTGTTGCTTCCCACCTCCCCATCGCACGATCGACCGGAGATCCACCGAACTGACGTCCGACACTGCCGCCGAGAGCCGACCATCAATTCGGCAACGTAGACCTCGGCTTGTCGGCCCGCGGCAGGAGCTTTCTTGGCCCCACCGGGGCGGAACGAGTAGCCGGGTCAGTTTCCTTCCGTGCCCGCTCAGCTTCCCCGCTTCGCAGAAGATCGCTCAGCCCTCGATTCCCTACTCCGGCGCCTCCCTCTTTTGCCCTGTGCCCACTGTGGCGCCTACGGCACCCTGATCGGACACGGCTTTCTGCGCGGCTACGCCGAACGCGGCAGCTCCGTCGTTGTCCGGGGCGGCGCTTCTTCTGCTCCAACCGCGGCCGCAAGCAGGGCTGTGGACGCACCGTTTCCGTGCTGCGCGCCGACTGCGTCCTGAGGTGCGTCGTCACCGCTGCGACTCTCTGGCAGCTCTTCCAAGGCCTGAGCGCCTCCTTGTCCATCGAACGTGCGATAGCCGCCAGTGATTGGCATCTGTCGCTCCGCAGCGCCTACCGCCTTGCCCTTGCCCTCCGTCAAGCATCACTGCGCTGGCGCTCTTGGCTTTCCTCCCACGCTCCAGCGCCTGCCACGGATGTTCCTCCCATCTGGCTCAACTCCGTGAGCACCTCTCGAGCGTGCTTGGGGAACGGCCCTTTCCTTCGCTCCAACTCCGCTCGAATTCATCGCTTCTCTAGTCGGAACAACCACTGCACGTCTCAAGCACGGCCTCGCACAGAAGCCACACTGCCATCCGATTGCGACGACGTCCTCGCTCACAATCTCAACACCAACACCAGACGTCAGTTTCTGCGCGCACCGCCGACGCCTACGTCCTCCTCGTCGCCAACGACAAGGAAAACCATCCATGAAACGCGTCAGCCCTGCCACCAAGATGCGCGTCCTCGGCGCCACCGAGTTCGCTCCAGGTAACAGCATCAAGGCCAAGAT
This sequence comes from Polyangiaceae bacterium, assembly GCA_050289625.1. Lineage (GTDB taxonomy): Bacteria > Myxococcota_A > Polyangia > Polyangiales > Polyangiaceae > NIC37A-2. Next base: position 1,242 of record JBNKGC010000013.1, read on the forward strand.
CGTCCACGTCTCCGGTCTCATCTTCAAAGACGAGGAGGGCTTCCCCCTCCAGTTTACCTGGAGAACGATTCAGACCTGGTACAGCCGCTACAAGAAGGACGGCATCACCAGCATGAAGTCCAAGCCGCGCTCGGACCGCGGACGCACCCGCAAGGTCGAGCCCGAGCTCGTCCAAGAAGCCATCGACCAAGTCCTTCCGCACTTCCGCGGGCCCAAAAACCTCGCCGCCATCTACCGCGCCTGCATCGAGAAAAACCTCCTCAGGCGAGAACAAGTCGCACCCAACACCTTCCGTCGCATTGTCGCTCGCTACGAAATGCTCCGGCCTGCGAGCGAGACCGAAAACAAGGCTCGCTTGGCCTTCTCCAAGGCCCACGCCAACCAGCTCTGGCAGGCCGACACCATGTGCGGCCCCTACGTCACCCACAACGGCAAGAAGATCCAGGCCAAGCTCATCGCCTTCGTCGACGACGCCAGCCGCGTTTGCTGCCACGGCCAGTTCTTCGCCGCAGAGAACACCGACAACTTGCTCGCAGCTCTCAAAACCGCACTCTACAAGCGCGGTGTCCCCGAGTGCCTCTACGTCGACAACGGCTCCGCCTACGCCTCCAAAGAACTTGGGCAAGTTTGCGCTCGCCTCGAGTGCGTGCTCAGTCACGCGCCCATCCGCGATGGCGCCGCCAAGGGTAAGGTCGAGCGCTTCTTCCGCACCGCCCGATTGAACTTCCTCAACCGCAACCTCGACGTCTCCTCCGTCGACTCCCTCAACCGCGCTTTCTTCCGTTGGGTCGAGGACGAGTACAACTCCCGCGAGCACTCCGTCATCGCCATGAAGCCCATCGACCGCTTCGGTCTCGACCTCAGGCGAATTCGTTTCCTCCCGCCCGATCAGGTCAGCGACGAGCTCTTCTTCGTTGAAGAGTCCAGAAAAGTCCTCGCCGACAACACCTTCTCCCTGCGCAAAACACGCTTCGAAGCTCCCCGCGACCTCAGAAATCGCACCATCGCCGTCCGCTTCGACCGCAACAACTTTGGACGTGTCGTCGCCTACTTCAAGGGCGAGCGCATGGGCGATGCCCGCCTTGTCGACTTCATCGCCAACGACCGCCCCGCCCGCGCAACCAACGGAGGTGCTCGATGATCCGCACCTACTTCGGACTCGAACGAGAGCCCTTTCACCCGAACAACGTCGACTTGCTCCCCGCGCAGGAAGAGATCCTCTCCACCTTGCGCGTCCACTGCCAGCAGGGAGGGCTCTGCGTTCTCATCGGCGAACCCGGCACCGGTAAGAGCGTCATCAAGCACGCACTCCGCGAGCTCGATCCCAAGATGCTGCTCACCCTGGCCATTTCGCCGATGGCGATCACCTGTTTCGGTATGGCGATCAGTCGGTTCGGGCATCGCGATCAAGGAGATCGGAGCGAAGCGACGCTGGGATGGTTGGTTGTCAGCTCTTGGGTGCTCGTTCCTTTCGGCGTGAGGGTCCAGTGAGCTTGAGGTGGTGGGCTCGGTGGAGGACCCGGTCGCAGATGGCGTCGGCGAGGGTGGGGTCGTGGATGTACTCGTGGCTGATGGAGCGTTTGAGCCTTCGGTTCTCTCTGCTGAGCTCCTCCGCATCGACGAGGAGCCCGAAACGCTCGTCGAAAGCGAGCTCTCCTGCAGCTGGTGTTGCTCGCTGTTCGGTCCAGGCAGTGAGCATCCCGGAGAGCTTCATGGCCAGATCTCCACCGTCGTCGCCGAAGCGCGGACGTCGAGCTTTTCGCCGCTCAGCGTGTGAGGTGCCGAGTAGTAGTGGCCATCAACCTCGATGTGGTAGTCGATGCCGAGCTTCTTGAAACACCACTCGCCGTAGACGAATCGGGACTCGGGCAACGGGCGCAAAGCAGGCTGGTCGAGTCTCTCGAAAAGCTCGCGACGACTCACTCCGTACGCCTGCATCTTCCGCTGATTGAGCTCGCTGAGAAGCTCCCGGATGCGAGCATTCAACTCGGCGAGCGAGTGAATGGTTGCGGAGGCGAGCCAGGATCCAGCGCTGCGCCACCTGGACTCCCACCTCGACCTTCGCCTTGTCGCGAGGCTTCCTCTGCCGTGCGGGTAGCACGCTGACCACCCTTCCCAAGGCGCAAGCCCGGCAGGTCGCCCCGGCGACCGTTCATGCGGCGATGGTGGCCGGCGAAGAGAAGGCTCTCTATGAAGCGCTCGACAAGGATGCGACGCTTGCGGCCGCCGGATACCGCTACGTCATGGTGCACGGTCGTTTGAACGCCTTCGAGAAAGTGAAAGCCCTCGCAAAAGACAAGCGAGCCGGCGTCCACCTGGCCGCTCTCGAGGCACCTCGCAACATGCAGAACTGGTCGCCGAAGGATCGGGCCAGCATCTGCCCGTGGGCGCGTGAGCTTCTGCGCGACGAGAGGCCCATGGTCTCGTTCAAAGGCGCTGCCCTCCTCAGTCGGTGCAGCGGCGAATACGTCGACGCGCTCCTGGCCGATGGAGAGGCGGCTCTCGAGTCCGGAAGTTTCTCCCGGGCCAAGCTCGCCGCACATCGTGACGTTTGCAGCGCGATGCGCCGCCGACAGGGCGGAGCCACCGACGCCCAATGCCAGCGAAACCGGAAACTGCTCACGGAAGCGGCCAGGAATCAGGACCTCGATCCCCGAACGCGCTCCCTCGCGCTCACGGCAATCGCCTACCAGTGGCCGGATCGCGAGTCGCTGGCCCTGGCCAAAGAGCTGAGCGCGGACAAGGCCCGAGATCTCGCGTCCACCTCGCAGCAGACGATTCAGAGATTGGAAACGCGCGGCCAGCCCAGCCCTGCGAAGGCGCCCGCCGCGCCCCCGTCGCGCCATCAAGACGCGCCGTAATCCCCAGGGAGTGGAGGTCGCCTGGGGAGCTTCTCGACGGGCGCGCCATTGCCGATTGCGCCTCGGGCCACGATCAGCGCCAGGAAGTGCGACCTCTCTGCACCAGGCTTCCCGAGCACAGCACGGCCGACAACCCCGACGAAAAACGCCCCGGCTGAAGACCGAGGCGCTGACAGTTGTTCGATTTTGCGGAGCGGACGGGACTCGAACCCGCGGCCTCCGGCGTGACAGGCCGGCGTTATAACCAACTTAACTACCGCTCCAGGTCGATGAGACCTGCCCAATCAGTGAAGAATAGCCCGTTTCCGAGCCCTTCGCGCAGCCCCGGGGGCCCCGCCTGACGGGTGCGCGGTAAGTACCACAACAGGTGGGCCGATCAACCCTAAGTTGTCGGTTCCGTAACGTTTCTTGCCGACCATCGGGCACGTTGTCCCGGGCGCGTTTCGTTTCCCGCCTTTAGCAACGGACGGTGCTATTCCGGTGCCCGTGCAAGCGCCCGAGGGACCCTCCCCGCACGATGACCCAGCGCGCCCCGCGTCGGTGCCGGGCCCGCTGACGATGATGGTGGGGTTCGTTCTGCTCGGACTCCAGCCGGTCCCGGTGAAGGCGCTCGCGAGCCTTGGCTGGTCGGCACCGAGCGTGGTGACCGCGCGCTTCGCCTTTTCCCTGATCTGCATCGTCGCGATCTGCTGGGCGCGCGGGCGAGGCTTGCGCACCGGAAACCCGCGCGTCCTGCTTTGGAGGGGCATTTTGGGGGGCGTTGCGGTCCTCCTCTACTTCCTGGCGATTCAGCTCGCCGGAGCAGGTCCCGGCACCGTCCTCAACTACACGTATCCGATCTGGTCGAACGTCATGGCGGTCGCCTTCCTCGGGGCTCGGCCGCGCTGGACGTTCTGGGTGCTGCTCGGTGCCGCCGTCGCGGGGGTGTGGTTGATCATCAACCCGCGCTGGGACGAACAGGCAGGCTGGGGCGCGCTCGCCGGGTTGTGCTCCGGCATGCTCGCGGGCGCAGCCGTGCTCTGCATCAAAAAGCTCCGAGAAACCGACGAGTCCCTGACCATCATCGCCAGCTTTTCCGTCGTCGGATTGGTACTCGCGGCGCCGCTCGCCTTTTGGCAGGCCTTTCCCCCCGCGGTGAGCTCTGCCTCCGGGCCGCAGCTTTCGAGCGACTGGACCCTTCCCGCCTTCCTCGCCGTCGGCGTCCTCGCCTTTTTGGGCCACATCTATTTCACCCGCGGTTATCGCGGGACCAGCGTGCCCCTGGGCACGGTGCTCTCACTCACCGTGCCGGTGATCGCCGCTGCCAGCGGGGCGCTGGTCTTCGGTGAGGAAATCGGGTGGCGCTTCGTCGTCGGCGGTGCCTTGGTACTTGCCGCCTGCCTGGGCATCGGGCGACAGACCGCCGCGGCTCCCTCTGCCGAACCGCTCCCAGAGGCACCGAGCCAGGGCCTCGCGCGGGCCAACGCGGCGGTGCGATCCGGCGCTCCGGAACTGCTTGCGGGCGCAGAGGCTCTCGGTGAGGGCGAGCCTACGGCTGAACCGCCTGCCTCGGTCGGCTGAGGCGGGTCGGACAACGGGGCCAAGTCGTCCCGCGCGGGCTTCAGCCGGCTTTCGTGATGACCGACTGCAGCTCCCCGGTCTCGTACATCTGGGTGACGATGTCACAGCCACCGACCAGTTGGCCGTTGACGTAGAGCTGCGGGAAGGTCGGCCAGTTGGAATACTCCTTCAGGCCCTGGCGCAATTCGGGATCGGTGAGGATGTTGTGAGCCTCGAACTCGACACCCGATTGCTTGAGGATGCCGACCACCTGGGCCGAGAAACCGCACTGCGGGAACATCTTGTTGCCCTTCATGAAGAGCACGACCTTGCCGCCTTCGATGAGCCCTTGGATGCGCTCTTTCAGTGCTTCGTCCATCACTTCGCTCCTGACTTTTGGGCCCATGCTTCGGGGGTGAAGGTCTTCAGGGCCAGGGCGTGAATCGGTCCGTTCATCGCCTCGCCGAGCGCCTTGTACACCAGCTGATGCTGTTGCACCGGGTTCTTCCCCGAGAAGGCCGTGCTGACGATCGTCGCCTGGTAGTGGTCCTTCGTCCCGGTGAGATCCTCCAAGGAGACTTCCGCGTCGGGAAAGGAGTCCTTGAGGAGGCGTTCGACTTCGTGGGGCTCGATCACGCCGGGATCTCTGGCGCACGGCGTCTCCCCTGTCAACGTTCGGTCCGCCGAGGCCGCAGCGCCCGTCATCGGGACGCGATGGCCTCCTCCGATGAGCTCAAAACTGCTCGTCGTCGTCCCCCAGCTCGGCCGTGTAGCTGAGCACCGCGGCGCCGGCACCCACCACGTTCAGAGGGTTCCAGGGCGGATTCACGCGGCCGACCCGGCTCGAGTTGTCGACGACCAGGTAGTACTGACCACGCGGAAGCTTCACCACCTGCCGCTGCTCCGTGCCCGGTTGGATGGTGAAACCGGTGATCGGAGGCTGCGGGGGCGGACCGAGTGCCGCACCGAGTTGCAGGTTCTGACGCCACACGTCGGCGGTCGAGCGCGGCCACACCAACCCCTCCGCGGCCGGACCAGACAGGCGGAGACGGAAGAACAGGGCCTGATCGTCGTCAGCAACCTCGAAGGGTCCGAGGAAGTCGAGCTGCTCGACTCGGATCTCGGTCGTCTCGTTGGCATAGACGATGCGGTCGCCCTCGGGCAGCGCGAACGGCTTCTTGGGACGAGCAGGCGGGCTCAGGTGACCGAGCGCGAACTCGTTGCCTTCGTCGGTGCGGATCACGGTGAAGCCATTCGACAGCTGGCTCTGAATGATCTGGTTACCGAAGGTGCTCGCCATGTAGCCGACCGGGCTACGCGACGCCCAGTCCACCACCTTGTTCTCCACCGCGCCGATCTGGAACTCAGGGCCCGTCAGGATCCGGTACGTATTGCCCCACACGTAGACCGCATCATCGGTCATGTAGAAGTCCATGCGGTACTCGACCGAGGCGCTCGCCCGAAAACCGACACGACCGGCGACCGGAGTCCAGGCGTACCCCGTCCCAGCAAAGTGCAGGATCACCGTCTGCGCCTGCTCGTTCACCTCGGTGTGGCACTGATCCGGAAAGAAGCGCCCAATGGTGTTGCCGTTCGGATCGAGCTTCAGGGGCGCGCCCGTCTTCAGGATCTCCGGGCACATTTGCTGGGCGCCGAAGGTCGAAAAGAGCCACCAACGAAGGGCGGGGCTCGCGTTCACCGGACCTCGAAAACAGGAGCACGCAACCGTGGTGCTCCCCGCGAGGATCGCTCCCCACACCAGCCACCAAAAGCGCCTGAATTCGAAGCTCCAACCCTCGAATGCATCGCCTCGCCTCCGTCGTCCCGGCGTGCGCCGCTCGCGGCCCGTCTCGCGCATGATCGTGAAATCCGAGCTTACACCAGGCGCGCCCGATGCTCCCCTTCGGCGTCTTCACCCATCGTGCGACGCACCACGCTCGCCAGCGCCCGCAGGAAGCCGGGTGCATCGTTGAGCGCGGGAACCCGCGTGAAAGACAGGCCCAGGAGCTCTGCCTGGGCGGCCGCAGCGACGTCGAGATCGTACAGAGTCTCCACATGATCGGCCAGGAAGCCGATCGGCGCGACGACCACCCGGCGAGCCCCCGTCCCGGCCACTTCGATCATCACTTCCTCGAGGCTCGGTCCCATCCAGTCGCCCCCGTCCACCCCCTGGCTCTGGTAGGCGATCCGGCACGGAAAACCCAAGGCGCGCTCGACGGCCTGAGCGGTGCTCACGAACTGCTCGGCGTAAGGGTCGCCGCTTTCGATGATGCGAGTCGGCAGACTGTGGGCAGTGAGGAGGATCGCGGTCTCCTCGATGGGGATGGAAGTATCCGTTTCGACGCCTACTCGCACGAACTCGACGTTCGTGGAGATGAACTCCGGCTCCTGCCCCCAAGGTTCGACGAAGACCGCCTCCGGCGCCCCCGGAACGGAGGCGATCGCACGCTCCGCCGCGGCCCGGTACACGTGCACACTGAAAGGCGCCAGCGGCAGGACGCAAAGTGTGTCGAGCTCGGTAAGTTCGGGCACCACCTCCTCGACGAAGGGGTGCCACAGGCGCATCGCCACGTGGACCGGGACTCCCAGCTCATGGCTCAAACCAGCCGCCTGAGCTTCGGTGAGGCTGAGCAGCGGCGATCCTCCGATGGCGGCGTAGCGCTCGCGGAGCTCGTCGAGAACTCCCGGGGGTGCAGGACGACCCCGGCGAATCGTCGCCAAGAACTCCGGCAGGTCGTTCAAATCGCTTACCGTGCCATGGGCCACTAGGAGCACTCCCCAACGCTTCGCCATAGGGGGCCGTATACCGGGGCCGTGGTCCGATGGCGAAGGTCCCAGCGGCCGAATTTTCAGAGCGGCTGGATGATCCCACCGGGCCTGCTACAAAGGACCAACCCTGAAGACCGCTCTAGAAAGAATCCAGAGAAGCCTAGGCTTTTCCTAGGGAAATTCACGTTCGCCCCCTAAACTGTGCGTCCCTCCATGCGGAACCGACTCAACCCGGTCGAGGCCCTCGTCCAGCTGCCCCAGCGCGAAGACCACGCGGCGCGGCAAGCGAGCTGGCGGCAGGCCATTGCAGCACTTGCGCAAAGTGCGGGCAGCCTCGGCCCACCGCCCCTCGACGGCGTCGACCAGCGGATTCTCGAAAGCTCTGCACACATCGCGGTCGAGACCGGCCTTGCAGACGACCTCGACTGGATCGCCCCAGGTTCGGCAGCGGTCGCTTTGTACGAGCTGAGTTCAGGGCTGCCAGCCGGAAAGATCAAACGCGATCTTCGTCGCCGCGTCTTCTCGCGACTCTACGAAGGAACAGCTTCGGCCTTCGCCACGGTCGCCTCGCGGATGGCGCTCGGCAACGCCGCTCCGCTCGAGCTCCCCACCCTCCGCGCCCGCGTCGCCCTCTGTTTCGATTTACCCATCGGCTCGACGGTAAACGCAGCGCCACTCGCTCTGGCATTGGCGACTCGGCGTGAGCTGCAAAAACGATGGCTCGACGGCCCTTCGACGCAGGCGCTACCGGCACGGCGCCTGGCGGCTCAGCTCCTCGAACATGCTGCACGCGGAGCCGTCGTTCGCTACCAGCTCGGTGACTCCCACCCCCTCGACCTCCTTCTCGGCGAAGAGATTCGACCGACCCTTCGTCGACTCCTGCTGGACCGAGAACCACTGGTTTGGCAGCACGCGGCGGTTGCGCGAGGTCTCCTCGCGTCCGTTAGCGACGACGCGCGCGCTGAAGTCGAATCGGCGCTGGATCCCACGCTCACTCCCACGGAATGGCGTCGTGGCGGCGTGTCCCTCGTCGCCTCTCTGATCGGCGACGAAGACGCCCTTCGTTCGTGCCGCGCCGTGATCGAGGGTAGCCTCGCCGAGCAAGATCCCGGTCTCATCGCCACCCTTCCCTTGGGACTTCCGCGAGTGATCGAAGCCGAGCCCGATCGAGCCGAGGAGCTTCTCGATCGCCTCGCCAGGACGCGCCGCGGTGACGTGGCCGAGTCGGTCGCCGCTCTCCTGGCGAACGTGGCGCAGCCCGACTTCGCGCTCGGCGCCCGCACGGTTCTTCAAGACGCCCTATCCGACCGCGCGCGCGACCAGCCCGCTGTGCTACGCGCCTTGTCGACCCAGGCGCTTCATCAGCTCACTCCCGAGTACGAGGACGAAGAACACCTCGGAACCCTCCTGCGTCGAGCCCTGCAGACCTTCGACAGCGAGGGGGCCAAGCGGGCTTACCAGCGGGCGGTGGGCGCCCTGGCTGAAGCCCACCAAGCGGCGGAGTTCGTCGAAACGCACGACCCCATCGATCAAACTTCGATCCCGTCCGCGCTCGCCACCCTGCAGGATCTCGACACCTCGGTGATCGAGCGGCCCACGCTGATCAACCTGCTGCTCCTCGGAGTGCGCCCCGGCGAAACGGACGCCAGCGTGCCCGCCATGGAGCGCCTCTACAACCGGGTGAGCAATTGGGTGGTCGCCGGGGTGGAGAAGGCTGGGACCTCGGATTGGTCGCGCGACAGCGCCATCGCCGATCAGCGACGGCTCCGGGTGCTCCTGCATCTGGTGGACGCGGAATCCGCCACCGCGTCGGGTGACGGCGAGCAGAAGCCCATCTTGACCCGCCTCCGCCGCTCCATCGTCGTGCTGCTGAACCGCCTCTCGGTCGGGCCCGACGCCATGGTTCACCGCGTGCTCTGCGCCACCTTGGCGCGGTCCTTCGACGCGGCGGTTCGTGAGGGCGTGGCCCAGGCGAGTGATCTGGCCCTCGTCGTGGCCAGCGCGCTCGACGACAACTACTCGGTGGCAACCATCGCCGAAGCGTCGACCAATCCTGACGTGTCCGGCCCAATCGGGGCCCTCTCGGAGTTCATGAACCCCGAGCTCATGGATCCCGCCAACGAGCAAACCGACACGCACACCGGTGCGAGCATCGATCCGGGAGCGCTGGCGCGGGGCGAAGTGGAAGATCTTCTCCGCGTCGCGGGACGGGTGATCCGGCTCAGCCAGGGCCTCAGCGGCGGCGGTGGGTACCGAAGTGAAGCCTTGCGCCGCGTCGTGTTCCGCCTCGGTCGCGCCCTCGAATCGGTGGCAGCCTGTCACGGTCTCACCGAGCTTGTGGAAGCCGGAAGTACGGGCGCCGCCGTCATCGACGAGCTCGAGGGAACCATCGAGGCCTTCACGGATCTCATGCGGAGCGCGCGGCGCCGCCTGCTCGACGCGACGGGTGACGTCGAGGACTTCGACATCACGGCAGGCGCCCCTCCTTTGTCGGCACTTCTGGAGCGCGCGGTTCGTGGCGGAGTGCCCGCCAATGCCGATCAACTCGCGCTTTCGATCGAGGGTCTCTCGGCGCCGCTGCCCAGCTTCTTGGGTCGCGCAGTCGAGCAGGTGCTCCACCGACTGCGGAGCCTGCCGGTGCACCCGGACAGTGACGTGTACGCCCTACCGCTCCAGAAGCGGCGGGCACCCCTTCCCGACTGGCTCCTTCCACGGCGCACCATCGGTTCGTTCTATGTGGTGCGGGCGCTCGGCGCGGGCGGCGTCAGCTCCGTGTTCTTGGCACGTCGCCACGAAGAGCGTCACGAGCCCAAGGCGGAGGCTTTCGCCCTGAAGGTGCCCGAATACGATCCGACCACGGCGCGCAGCCTTTCCGAGCAAGAGTTCTTGCAGCTCTTCCGTGATGAAGCGGGAGCGCTTCTGTCCCTCCCCGCTCACGAGAACCTAGCGCGCTTCGTCACCTTCGATCTCGCGGCTCGCCCCAAACCCATCCTGGTGATGGAGCTCATCAAGGGCACACCCCTCGATCGCCTCGTTCGCACCCGCTCCCTCACCGCCGATCGCGTGATGGGTTACCTCGACGGGATCTTGGCGGGCCTCGAAGCGATGCATCAGGTCGGCGTCGGCCACCTCGACGTGAAGCCCTCGAACGTCATCCTTCGTGCCGGCAAGACGCCCGTGCTCGTGGATTTCGGGCTGAGCGGGCGTCAACTGCGTCCCGGCTGCGGAACCCTCGAGTACACCGCGCCCGAGGTCCTCGGCGTGGTGGCCGACGGTGCCACCCCCACCCCACCCGCAGCCGACATCTACGCCTTCTGCTGCATGGCGTTCGAGATGCTCACCGGAGAGCTGCTCTTCGACGCCGACGACGAACTCACCCTGGTCTCGAACCACGTCGGTCACGATGGTTGGCCCGACAAGCTGGCCCAATTTTCGGAAAAGCCGGAACTTCGCGACCTCGGTCTGCTGATCGCTTCAGGGCTCAGGCGCGATCCCACTTTGCGCCCGACCGCAAGCAAGCTGCGCGCGAGACTGAACCAGTTTTCTTCGCCGCTGTCCTCGGCGACGTGGCCCCTGCGCCCCGAGGCGAGCGTCCGATCGGCCTGAATCATGTCGCCGCATCGGATCGCTTTCGCCGCCGGGTTCGCCGCGTGCGCAGTTGCTTGCTCCGAACCCCAAGCGCCCCCGATCGAGCTTTCCATGGGAGCGGCGCAGGAAGACACGCTGCGCTTCTCACCAGAGGTCACCTTCGCCGAGTACTGGGAATTCCCAAATCAGGCGGACGAGCTACGGATCACTTTGGCCTCCTACGAGGCGTCGTGCGAGCGCTACGCGCCCCCGCCTGAGGGCGCGGCAGCCATCACGCTCAGCATCCTCGCTCCTGTTGGGCAGAAGATCGAGGCCGTCGAGTACCCGGCACTCGACCCCGAAGTGCGGGGCGAAGACCCGCGAAAGCCGGAGAAGGCCTACGTGCTTCCCTACGCCCGCGTGCAGAGCCACGGCCTCGAGTTGCCCCCGGGCGGAAGCGTCCGCCTGACGGAGCTCGATCTTTCCCCGCACGGGTCGGTCAGCGGTCTGATTTCCCTTCAAGGGGCAGCCGACGAGTCGGCCACCCCCATGCGGGTCGCTGGACGCTTCTCCGCAAGGCTCTGCCGCTACTCGCCGCTACCGGCCTCGCCGATCGCGGGGGGTGAGTGACCTCCCCGCGGCGCTCCGGGGGCGGTACGCCTTGACACTGACACCGCGCCCGCCGGAAAAGGCTACCCACCGATGAGAGCTCCCCGCTTCACCCCGATTCGCTGGATCGCCTGCCTCGGCGCACTCGCAGCCGCAGCGACGCCCGTGGGAGGCTGCTCCGATGACGACAGCGGTTCGGACACGACAGTCGACGACCAAGACCCGCCCACCCTCGAAATCGTGAAGTTTTTGACGAATGACGGGGTCACACACGCGGCGGACGTCGAAAGGATCACCCTCCCCTGCGATCGCACGCTGATCGTCAGCGTTGGGCCCAACCCATCGCCTGGCCTGCTCGAGAACTGGGTTCTGCGGCCCCCCGACGCGTGTGGCTCTCTCGCACAGTGCGGGTACCTCCTGGCACGTTTCGACCCCACCGACGACGGCGAATCCGTTCGGGTGTCAGCCGCTCAGACCAACCTCTCGTTAGATCTCGGCTCCGTGAACCTCGCAGGAGAGCACCGCATCCGCGTCGAGCTTCGTCAGGGTGAAACGGGCAAAGTCTTCGTGGACGAGGACGAAAGTCCGGTGTTTGCCGAAGCGACCGTGAGCTTCGACCCCGTCGACTGCCCCTCGGGCATCGGCGGCGCAGGGGGTGCCTCCGGTGGACTCGGCGGCGCCGACGGCTCCGGAGGTAGTGTGGGAGGGCTCGGTGGCGCCGGAGGACTCGGCGGCTTCGGTGGCTCCGGCTGACTTCAGACTGAGAAACGCAGTCGTCTCGCACGCTCAGCGGTGCACCCACACCACCGTGCCTCGGAGGGGCAAGAGCGCTCCATGCCAGCCCGTGGGAACGTGCGGTTCGGTGAAGTGAAAGACCCGGCGGGCGTCCTCGGGCGAGAGATTGATGCAGCCGTGGCTCTTGGGCATGCCGAATCGGTCGTGCCAATACGCCCCATGAATTGCGTAGCCCTCCTTGAAATACTGCACGTAGGGCACGTCCCGGAGTTCGAATTCCTCCCCCACCTCGTCCGAGGCCATCGTAGCCGTGATGTGTTTGGTATGGATACGAAAGATCCCCTGCGGCGTGGCAGTGGTCGTCTCGTGGTCGGCCAGCCCGGCTTCACCACTGGCAATGAGCGTCGCGAACAGCGGCTTCGTTCCCTCGTAGAGCACGAGGGTTTGCTTGCTGATGTTCACGTCGATCCAGCGTTCCCCTTTCTTTGCCCACCCGGGCATGCGCTCGGCCGGATCGAGGCGTGACCCGTGGAGATCGCTCAAGTATTTCCCGTCTTTCGTTTCGTAGTGCAGGCGCTTCGCGATGAACACTTGCTTGCCCGAGAGCGAGAGGACCGCACGGTAGGGAGCTGCGCCGAGATCCTTGCCAGAGCGATCGACGAAGCGCGCGCTCGCGTTTCGGACAAAGGCGAACGGGAACTCGACGTCCTTGCCGATTTCCACTCCGTGAAAGTCCGACCCTTGGATCGGTCGCAGCCGATCGGTCGGCATGAGCTCGAGCTGAGTCGTGATCCCGAAGCGACGCCCCTCGTGAAAGAAGGTGGTGAGAAAGGCGTACCCCACCTTCGGCTCCATCTGCTCGAGCACCAAAGTCTTGGGACGGGGCGTGAAGGTCGGATTCGGGACGAGTCCCCCACCCCGCAGGAAAGATGGGAGCGGATCGCTCCGCCCGGCTTCGAACGCTTCCCGAGGATCGGGGGCCTCGTCTCCCCAGGTCCAAACGTGTTGAGCGTAGCTGGCACCGATTTCACCCCCGGCCGAAAACCACCGCTTCATTCGGTTTTCGAAGCCGGGCTCGGCCTCCGCGGTTTCCTTTCGCGAAGGGAGGTGCGTGTAGATCGGACCCGGGTTGCGAACCGTTCCGTACATGTACGGGAGTCGGGTCTCGGTCGAGGGAGGAAACGCCTCGGCGGCCCGCACGACTGGGTCGTTGGCATCCAAGGTGGCTCGCCGTCCCACGCAGACGAAACCACGGGGCTCCACCGAGTACCATCCACCCTTGCACCCCGATCGTCCGGCGGGTTGCTCACTGGTCGGTGATGACGCGCCTGCCCTCAGGTAGCCGATGCGGCGCGCGTCCGCGCTCGGCTTTTCGCGGACCCAAACGCGCATGTGCCGGGCATACACGCGGGGCCCCTTCCGAACGACGTTGACCGCCAGAGGCTCGCTCGATCCGTCGAGCGCAACCCGCGGCGGCACGCTGGCCTCGACTACCGGCCCGTTAGCCGCGGAGGAGGTCTCCTCGACCGAAGGCGCCTTCTCCGCTGGCTCGCCTTTCGACGCCAGGGTTTCGGTTTGATCGCATCCGGCAGCGAATGCAACTACCAAAAGAGAGCGAACGAGGGCGCTTGCGCTGGACAATCCTGCCCATGTGGGCTTCGGAGGAAGGGCCTTCGGCTCGCAACGGGAAGTCCGGGCACGACGCACGACCATGGGCCGGGTGATCCCACGACCTCGTAGCGGAGATCCAGTTTGTGGACCTCGACGCTCATCCCCTCTGACAAAAAAGAAGGCAGCAGGCCGGGCGGAGGGGGGGGGGACGCCACGGCCTGCTGCTGCCGAACAACTAAGCAATCGTCATACCAACTGATCAGAGGTGTAATCCAAGTTACTTGAGCCCCACCCCAGTTCTCCTTATTGCAGATGTGCAATCTCTGACATTTCAGAGGCGCAAGCCGGATGCTCCGGCGTCGGCCCTCGAGCCGTTCAGCTCCGCCGTTAGAACGTGCATTGCCCGTGCTAGCGTCCCAACCATGGGCGGGACCGCCATCGAGATCTCCGACCGCTATCCGCCGCGCCCCCGGCTCCTCATGGCGTTCGGGTTTGCCCTGCTCGCCCTCGTTGGAACCCGGGGTGAGGTCACTGCGCTCACCCACGCGGTGTCCGTCGCGCTGGGCCTGGTGGCGGGTTGGCTGGCGTGGTCCGGGTGGCCCCGTCCTCGTCGGATCGAGATCGACCCGAACCAGGGCACCCTCGAGGCGGACGGGCGACGACATCTGCTCTCCAATGTGCGGCACATCGAGCTTCGAGCGCGATCGGGGGAGCTCTTGGGGAGGGCACGCGCCAGTTACACCGCTGAACTGGTGCTCCAGGACGAGCGGCGGGTGGCGCTCTTCGAGTGTGGGGATCCAGGAAATCTCCTCCGCCTCGCTGCCCAGATGGTCCCGGTGATCCCCGTCCTCGTGGTTTGGTGCAGTCCGAGCATGCCGCTCGAGGAGTGGCGCAGGGGGCGCAAAGACACAATCAGCTCCTCGGAAGACAGCACGCGTTCGCCGAGTGCTCCGAGTCGCACCCTGAGCGGCGAGCCGGGCCGTGCCCGAACCTTCGTGGCGCACGCCTATGCGCGGCGTAGGAAGGCCGCTGCGATCACCCTGGCAGTCGCGGTGGCCATCGGGATCACGTGGACGGCCTTCCTGATCGAAGCGCCGCACCCTCCGGGTGCCTTCAGCATTGGCCTCGCGGTGGGGACCGTGGCTTTCGTGCTCGCGACCTCCGTCCTCATCACCTTCGACACGACCCGAATCACCTGCGACGACGTCCTCCAGGTGGAGCGCAGGTTGGTGGGCTTTCGGGTCACCCATTTCGTCATTCCCATGCAGGAGCTCGAGCGAGTGGAGGCTCTGAGCCCCGACGGGGAAGCTGGCTACTTGCTGCTGGCCACCTCCGCGATCTGCCGGGCGCTGCCGCTGGCGGAGCCGGAAGTGTCGGCGGTTGCGAACGCCTTGAAGACCTGAGCTCGCCTACCGTGGTGGGACATTCGACGGCTCCGCGGCTCGGATGACGCTGCCTCCACAGGTCGCGGTCGCCTCGAGGGGCATGGCGCCCCGAGGAAGCACCTGGATCCGGATCTCGTCCCCTACCCGGCACGAATAGTCGCCGGCGTACGGCGTTTGACCGCGCTTGACGCCGTTGATGTACACGGGAGACCGCGGCGGGCCCAGATTGACGATCAGCGTGCGCTTCTCCACGGGAGGCGGAGCGGAAGCCGAAGGAGCCGCGCTGAGTTGCGCTCGCGCTAGCGACTCGAGCGCCGCAGCGTCCAGCCGCGGTACGAGCGGGTTGGGCTGCGTCTGTGCGGGATCGATCCACGAGTTCTGAGGCGCGGGTTCGTCGAGCTGTTCGGAGGCCCAGACGGCGGATTCGACGGCGAACCGAGCCGCCAGCACGAAGACTCCAAGGCCAAACACCACACGCGTGGTCCGGGCTCCTCGGCTGAGCCAGAGGTGAGCTCCCTCGTCGGTCATCCGGCGACCCGCAGCACTTCCATCAGCGAAGTCTCCCCCGCTCGGGCCCGCGCGAGGCCACTCTGGATGAGAGGAACCATGCCCTCTCGCACGGCCAAGGCGTGGATCTCGTCGGTCGACCTCCGCTCGTGCACGGCCTCTCGAAGCGTCGGCGACAGGATCATCAGCTCCCCCACCGGAGCCCGCCCGGTATATCCCTGCCCTTCGCAGTACTCACAGCCCACGGCTTCGTAGTAGTCACCGTCCCCCGGTTCGGCCCCCAGCTTCTCCAGGCGAGCCCGGATTAGAGCATCGACGTCGGCCTTCTTGCGACAGTGGGTGCACAGAGTCCGGATCAAGCGCTGCGACAGCGAGCCGACAGCCGCGCTCGCCAACACGAACGGCTCCACGCCCATGTCCATCAAACGCGTGCACGTGCCGGCGGCGTTGTCGGCGTGGACCGTGGTCAAGATCAGGTGACCCGTCAGTCCAGCTTGCGTCGCAATCTCGGCGGTTTCCCGATCGCGGATCTCCCCGAGCATGAGAACGTTCGGGTCTTGGCGGAGTACGCTGCGCAGCGTCTTCGCGAAGCTCATGCCGACCTTCGAATTGATCTGGGTCTGAGTCGCAAAGGGTAGCTGCAGCTCGATGGGGTCCTCGAGAGTCACGAGGGATGTGAGTCGACCCCGGGTCGACGCGATGTGTGCGAGCGACGAGTAAAGCGTCGTGGTCTTTCCAGATCCGACGGGGCCGGTGACGAACAGAAGGCCCTGTGGCTTGCCGAGGACCTCGCGAAGTCCCTCGACGATCGCCTCGTCCAGACCGAGGTCAGCGATCTCGGGTACGGCGCGCCCCCCGCGTACGAGACGCAGCACGACTCGCTCACCGCCGTCCGCCGGCAAGGTCGACACCCGCGCTTCGAGGCGAACCCCTGCCACGACCCGCTGCAGACGGCCGTCTTGAGGGTGTCGTGCGTACGAGTCCATGTGTGACAGCACTTTGACTCGTGTCGCGAGGCGAGGCGCGAGTCCCGGCGAAAGCCGGCACACCTCGAGAAGCGAGCCCTGAACCCGGTAGGTGATCTGGAGAGCCTGTTCGGTCGGGGACAGGTGGATGTCACTGGCCTCGACCTGAGTCGCCCCGCGGAGCAGTTCGTCGAACGCCACGATGATGTCCGGTTGATCGCCGGAAACGCACCGTTCGACGCGCTCCCGGACCTCCGACAACGCTTCTGCGACGGTACCGCTGGACAATCCGGGAAACGAAACGGCAGCGCGCTCCCGCCGGCGATTCACCCACAGGTCGGCCGCTGACAAGGCCCCAGCCGCCACTGCGGCGCCGATCGTGGCCTGCGTCCCCCAAGCCCAGACACCTTGCCCGATCGCCCGATCCAGCATGGCAGTCCAGCCGAGCTCGCCACCCCATCCCCGACCCAGTCGGTAGGCAATCCCACCGATCGCAGCGATGCCGATTCCACCCATGAGGAGCCACGGAGTGGCCTCGGACCGCAAAGAACTCGACGGAGGCATCGACACGAACTCCCTCTGATAACAGCGACTCGGGGGGGCCGCAAAAGCATGTCCTTCAACGGACGTCTTGGTGCCACCGAAACCGAAACATCCCACATCCATCACCCCGAATCGTCGACCTGTCCCTCGACCCGGCGCGCGTGGTCTTCCTGAAGAGTTCCTTTGGCAATTCGGCAAACCTGCGAGGGTGGCAGCGCTTTCCGGCCCTGGGACCTGGATAAAGAACTATGTCCGCGTCGTTTCAACCCGGGTACCATCCGCTCCGTCGTCGCGCCCGTTAGGGCTCGGCACATGGCACCCTGCGAGGGTTTCCGGGGGGACGAACCACTTCGGAACTCGGTCGGGACCGCGGTCACGGCCTGGAAGCCCTCACCACAAGGAGCTCAGAAACGATGACGAAAAGCTTCAGGATCCTGTTCGGGAGCAGCCTCCTCGCCGCCTGCATGGGCGCGACAGGGATCGCTTCCGCCGACAAGCCAGCATCTCCCCAAGCGGACGCAAAAGATGCGCCCGCCGCCAAGGAGTCTGCCGAAGACACGGGCAAGGCTCGAGCGCTCGGACACGAGCAAGAAGGCGTCAAGGACGCCCGCCAAGAGTACCGCGAAGCCCGCAAGGCGCTGCGCGATGCGGAGAAGGCTGCGCGCGAAGCTCGCCTAGCCGCGAAGGACCGGGACCCGGACGCAGCGGCCCAGTTCAAAAAAGCCCGGGAGGAAGCGCGGGACAAGCTGCGCGAGGCCCGCAGGTCCCTCGTCGATGCTCACCGCGGTGCTCGAGGACACAACGTCGATCCGGCGAAGCGCCTCGCCTGGAAGAAGAAGCTCGACGAGAGGCTCGCCGAGCTACGGAAGGATCGCGACGAGCGTCGCGAGAAGCGCGTGGAGGAGCTGGAGAAGAAGTGGGGCAAGAAGGATCTCGAACGCGGGAGCCTTCAGGCCGAGCTTCGACGCCACGCCTGGCGCATGGCCCGGCTCGATCGCCTCGCTGAAATGGCGGAGATCAAGGAAAAGCCCCAGCTCGCAAAACGGGCCGATGAACTGAAGGAAAAGGAGCTGAAGCGTCATGAGGAGCGGATGGAGCAGTTGAAGAAGGCTCCTGAACCGCCGGCGGATGCACCCGAGGCCGCGGCGAGCCCGGACAAGCCCGCCAAGCCCGGCGCGGAGCCGGCAGTCCCCGCAAAGCCCGCGGCCAAGCCCGCCGCAGCCGAGAAGGGAGCTGAATGATGAAACCGATGTCGATTGCTCAGAGCCTGCTTGCCACTGGATTCGTCACCTGCCTGGTTCTCGCCGGCTGCAAGAAGCAGGAGCCGGTCGAGGAGAACAAAGAGGACGTCCAGGCAGCGCAGACCGAGAAGCCGAAAGTCGAAGAGGAAACGACCGTGGCCGCGCTCCCGCTCGCTCCGGAGCAGCCCACCACGACCGTTGAGGGTGTCCCCACCGCAGAGGACTTCGAGGAGGAAGCGGCCAAGACCCTGGCGCCCGACAATCTCGAAGCCGAGCTCGATCGGCTCGAGTCGGAGATCCTCGCCGAAGAAAACGAGGGCTGAAGCCGGGCCCACCCGGACCCCGCGACCCTCTCACTCGAAGAGGGTCGCGGCGTCTTGATCGAGATCTTTTGCGGACGAGGCCAGCACCTCGACCGGCCATCGAGTGCGCTCCGTGCGGGCGAAGTACGTCTTCTTGGCGCCCTCGTCCTGCCGAACCGAAAGCTCCGTGAAGCCGATCTTCTTGGTGCCCTCGTAGTAGTCGACCGCAAGCGTCACCTTGGCTCCCTGCAGCTCACTCTCGTCCGCGACGTAGCGCTTGAGCCGGAGGCGCCCCAGCTTGCTCATCCAGTTTCCGAGGGTGTCGTCTACCTGGGCTGGCGTCTCCGCATCGGCGTAGCCACCGACCTTCCCCTTCACCGGGACGAGGTTTCGGGATGCATCGCCTCGTCGGACACGCACGCTGGCCGGCTTTCCCTCGCCGAAGTCGTGCAGGTTCCGCTCCAGCAATCGCGTCTCGGCATGCTCGAGCCGTCGCACCAGATCGCCCGGGACGGCGAATACCTCACCAGACGCCTGGAGCCGGGCGTAGCGATCTCCCCCGCCTGGGGTCAGACCTCCGATCACGAGCTCATGCTTCTTCCCGCTCACCGTCACGATCACGCGAGAGCTCGCATCGTCGAAGCCGAACTCTTCTCGCCGGTCTCCCTCGACTCGACCGACAGCGCGCAGAGCCATCAGGGGGGCCACCGTTGTCGCCAGGGCTTCTCCCTCGGCGACCGCGATGAATGCCTGCTTTTCCCGGGCTGGCTCCGGTTCGGCCCCGGATGCGCCCGCCGCTCCGGGAGCGGCCGGGGAGCGTTTGCTCGGGACCTCCTTGTCGACACGCACCTCGTAGTACCGACCCTCCGCGTCCGAACGTGGGGTCACGACGACGGTCCGTTCCGGCGACTCGAGACGAATGCTCTCCAGCTTGTCCGGTGGCCCCTCCCAAACCTTCACTCGGCTTTCGAAGGCGGCGGCGCCCACCTCGTCTTCCGTCCACACCTTCCAGGCGAGGCCGCTTGCCACGACGAGCACGGCTGCGTGGATTCCCAGTCCCCGTAGAAGCTTCATCGGGCACCTCCTTCCTGCTCCTGGTCGGAGTGCTCGCCCGGTGGAGCGCCCTCGGGCTTCTCGTCTGTCGCGGCAGCTGCCGCGTCGGCGTGTCGAACCGCGGTCTTCTGGGGTTCTTCCCTGTTACTCGCCTCTGGCTCTTGCCTCGCCGAAGGCTCGCGCCCCCCAGCACCTGAAGCCTTGCGCGGCAGGGTCTTCCGCTGCGTGCGACGTCGACTGACGCGTCCGAGGGCCAGACCAGCCCCGAGCACCAAGGCCGGCACGCCGAAGATCGTGGAGTAGAACCAAACCTGGTCTTCCTTCTTCGTGTGCTCGATCCGCACGTCCTCTTCCGTGTTCACCTCACCGACGATGCTCTCCTCTCCGCCCAGCCAACGCATGGCATCGACGATGAGGTAGCGATTGTTCGGGGCTCCGATGAGGAACATGTCGCTCAGGAGATCGCCATCCGCGAGCACGAACGCACGCATTTCGTCGCGCACCGAATCCATTTTCGCATCACCCGGTCCGCTGTCGTCCTTCTTCTTCGAGCCGCCGCCTTCTTTGGGCTCGTCGGATCCGACCTTTCGAGCCACCGCTGCGGCCAGGTTGTACCCCTTGGCCTTCTCCTCCGCGTCGCGCGCGTAGTTCCCATTTTCGTCTGCGAAAGTGCCGGCAGCCGACCGGATCGTAAAGTCGATCTTTCGGTCGGGATCCGCCGCCTCAGCTTTCGTGAGACTCCCCGACCCCGACAGCACGATCGCCGAGCTCGGGGCGTGCCGACTCAGAGTGGTGACCGACGGGTGCGACGAGAAACTGGCGGTCTGAATCATGATTCGATCGGAGTCGTTCTGACGCCGTACGACGTGAAGCTTCTCGTTCGCGAGAAGTGTCGGATCGAGTCGGAGGCCAACGACGGCTGCCAGGCGCTCGAGCCCCGCTTGGTTCTCCTCCGGCGAATCTGCCTCCTGACCGCCGCGCGTGTCGGGATCCAGCGCCATGAAGAGTTTTCCTCCGCGTTTGGCGTAGCGCTCGAGCGCCGCGATCTCTTCTGCGGCAAACGGTCGTGCCGGTGCAAGGATCAGGACCAGATCCGCGTCGTCGGGGATCTCTCGGCCGAGGCCCTGGGCCAAGCCGAGATCCTCGGCCGAATAGTTCTGCTTCTCGACGAACTGGGTGAGCCCCCTGACCATTTGGTCGGCTGCTCTGTCGGCGCTCCGCTCGTTGAGCTCCCCGTGGCCCACGGTGAAGTACGCCTTGCGTCGGGCGCGAGCTACCTTGAGCAGCAGCTCCTGGAAGTCGCGGTCGAGGGTTTTTAGCTTTTTTCTCGCCTCCTCGATGTCGGCACCGACCAGGAGGCTTCGACTCACGTTGCCCTTCGTGGCGACAATCACTCCGTCTTGAGTCGCACGCAGGTCCCGTGCTTTCCGTGGTTCGAGAAGGCGGTCGACGACCTCGACCTGCAGCTTGGGCACGTCCCGGCTGAGGGCCGTCAGATACGACTCCACTTCGCTCCGCACCTCGTTCACCGCCGGAAAGAACGCAGTGATACGAACGTTGTCTTCGAGCTGCGCCGTCAGCTTGCGGGTCGACTCGCTCGGTTGGCTCGTCTTGAAGTACGAGTAGTCGATTTCGAGGTCGACGCTCCCGGCCGTGAACACCAAGAGGGAGCCGTAAATCGCCGCCATGGAGAGCACGGCGCCGCTCACCGCAGCCGCAAACACCCGGCGCACCTCCGGCCGCTCCGCGTGGCGCATGGGGACGCGCGCGATCTCGGCGAAGATCAGCGGGACCGCCGCGAGCGCGAGAAGGCTGATCCAAGCGACTTGGAGCACGCCGAGTGCGTGGGTGCGCGTCGGCTCCGCCGCTTGGTCGAGGCCGATCAACGCCTGCCCCGACTCCGTCGTGAGGTAGTACACGCCGAGCGCGACCACGCCGAGGAGCGACAGCCCCAGCATGAGCTTTTCGATGGGTCGCTGGCTGCCTCGGCCTGAAAACCGCGGAGAAAGGCGCACCAACACGCCACTCGCCACGGCCACGAGCCCACACCACGTAAGCAGACCGCCCGACTCGAGCGCCGTGAGCGCGCGTTGCCCGAGATAGATGAGCACGAGCCCGAGCAAGTAGATCGGTAGTACCCAGCGCGGTGCGCCCGTGCCGCCCGCCTCCTTGCGGGCCGGCTGCAAGGGCACCCCTTGGCTATCCTTCAGCGCCATCGCCGTGCCTCCAGGACCTTCGTGGCCGCCAAGAGGAAAAAGAAAGTGACGACCAGGTAGTAGACGACGGCGCGCAGCTCGAGGGTTCCGTCCATGAACGGCTTGAAGTTTTCGTGGTGGATCGCCAGGCCGGCGAGGTACTCGTTGATGGGGGGCTCTGCCGCTCTCGCGACCATCCACAAGAGGATCAAAGGCACGAGGATCACCCCGCCGATGATCCCCGCGACCACCTGCGTACGAGCCAGGCAGGAGGCGAAAAGACCGATCGCCGTCGCTGCGGCGCCCAGAAGGACGAGGCCGAAGTACCCGACGGCGATGTGACCGAGGCTGACCTTCCCATTCACGAAGATGAGAGCGGGCATGTAGGCCGTCAGCACGATCATCAGGGCGATCACCGAGAGCGCCGACAGGAACTTACCGAGCACGATGTCCCGATCGCGCACCGGGGACGTGTTCAAGAGGACTGCCGTCCCCGTCTGTCGTTCTTCGGCCACGAGGCGCATCGACAGCACCCACGCCACGAGCATGGTGGCCCCGCTCGCCGCGTAGAAGAACTCGTGAAGCACCAGAGCGGACTCTTTCCGCTGCGACAGACCGAACCAATAAAAGTAGATCCCCACCCCGAGCAGCGCCGCAGCAATCACGGACGCTCCGAGCGGGGAGCGCAGGTAGGTGTATGCCTCGCGTCGGGCGATCAAGAGGCTTCGCATCATGCGTTCTCCTCGTCGGGGACCCTGGGTGAAGCCCCCGAGGAACCATCAACCGCATCCGGCTCTTCGCGATCGAGCGCGCCTGCGTCGCGGCCGCTCTCGAAGTGCTCCGCAGCCTCTGCCCCCGTCATCGAAAGCTCCAAGAACACGCTTTCGAGTTCCCGTCGCGAACGACCGAGAGCGATCAGCTCGAGCCCCTCTTCGACGATGGCGCGACAATAGGCCGCCCGGTGATCTTCGTCCGTCGTGACGCGCGCGCTGAGCAGTTCGTGGCCGCTCTCGGTCGCCGGGGCGATCACGACATCCGCCGCAGAATCGACCCTGGCAAGCGCCGCGCGCAGCCTCGGCTCAGCGTCGGCTCCGGCGCGAATGGAGAGCTCGACACGCACCCCCTGTTGCTGCCCCACAAGCTCTGCCTCGGTGCCCGACGCGACGATGTGGCCGTCTCGAATGACAAGCAGGCGATCGCAAGTCTCGCTGATTTCCCCCAGAATGTGACTCGACACGATCACCGTGTGGTCGCCCCGGAGGCTCCGCACGAGAGCACGCATTTCGACGATCTGTGCAGGATCGAGTCCGGAGATCGGCTCGTCCAAGACGACCAAAGGCGGACCGTGAACGACTGCCTGAGCAATGCCCACCCGCTGCTTGAAGCCGTGGGACAGCGTAGCGATCAGCTGGCTCCGCACCTCGCCCAGCTCCGTCTGCTCGATGACGCGCGAGACGCGCCTCTCCAATTCGGCGGCGCCTACCCCGCGCAGCTTCGCCGCGTAACGGAGAAACTCGTCCACCGACATCTCACCGTACAGGGGGGGCGTGTCCGGCAGGTAGCCGACCTTCTTGCGGACTTCGTCAGGCTCTTCGACGACGTCACAGCCCCCCACGGTCACGGTTCCACTCGTCGGCAGGAGATCGCACGCCAGAATGCGCAAAGTGGTGGTTTTCCCGGCACCGTTGAGGCCCAAGAGACCGATCACCTCGCCCGAGTCGATTTCCGCGTCGACTGGCCCCAGCGCCCTCTCCTCACCGTAGTACTTGTACAGTTGCTGGATTCGGATCACTGGCACTCCATCTACAGAAAACCTCATCAGGTCGAAAGGCCTTTTTCCGCCTCAGAACGCGTCTTTCACGTGGCGCACTGGCCCCCAGAACCGCTCGGCGAACGGCCCTATTCCCGCGCGCGACTGCGAAAAAACCTGCCTACCATTTGCGAGGGGGGCGGCTCGGCTCGGCCGGTTCCGGCGCGCATGAAGAATCGGCGCTCGAGTTGCCGGTTGTTGTCACGACACACCACAAACGGTCCGTCACTCTGGCCAGTTTCAGCCCGAGCGGTAAGCTGCCTCCGTGAGCGAATCGCTCGAACCCGTGCTCCGCGAGCCTTTGGCAGCGGGCGACAAGGCCGGTGCACGGCGGCACGTTCCGCGCCTCGACCCACCAGGGCCCACCGCCTCGGGCGCGACCGGACCCGTTCCCCCCGACCTCACTCGCGGAGTGCTCGACGCAGCACGGACCCTCGGCTTCGTCCGCGCCGGAGTCATCGCCCCTGAGCGATTCGCGGAAGCCGGAAAGCGTTTCGAAAGTTGGCTCGCGGACGGCTGCCAGGGGGACATGGCCTACCTGGAAACAGGCGAAGATCGGGCCGCGCCCACTGCGCTCCTCGGCGAGGCACGCGCCTGCGTCGTCGTCGCCCTCCCCCACCCCGCAGAGCCGCCCGCTGCGCGCTCGCCGACCATCGAGCTGCGCCGAAGTGCCACGGGCCCGGCCATCCGGTCCACCGGAGCAATCGCCAAGTACGCGCGAGCCGCGGACTACCACCACGTGCTCAAGGCGAAGCTGCTCGATCTGGGAGACGCGTGCGCCCGCCTCGCGGGTCGGCCCGTGGTCGCGCGCGCCGCGGTGGACACGGCGCCCCTGCTCGAGCGCGAGGCAGCCCGCCGCGGAGGGATCGGCTTCATCGGAAAGAACACGATGCTCATCGTGCCGGGTCTGGGAAGCTACGTGATGCTGGGCGTTCTCCTCGTCGATCTCCCGCTGGAGGCGACGGCTTTCGAGAGCGTGGAGAGCTTCGAGGGTTGCGGCCGCTGCACGGCGTGTCTCGACGCATGCCCCACCGGTGCCTTCGCCGGACCGTTTTCCCTCGACGCGCGCCGCTGCATTTCCTACCTCACCATCGAATACGCGGGAGTCGTGCCGCGCAAACTGCGCGCGCCGATCGGAGGGCGCGTGTTCGGTTGTGACGTGTGCCAAGACGTCTGCCCGTTCAATCGAACGGCCCACAAAAAGCCCTCTGCCGAAGAGCTCGGGTGGTTCCAGCACCTGACCGCTCCCGATCTAGTCGAACTGCTCGAGCTCACCTCGTCCCAGTATCGGCGATTCGTTCGAGGAACGGCCCTGCGCCGTGTCAGCCGAGCCCGCCTGGCTCGGAACGCCGCCATCGCCCTGGGCAACGTCGGCGAGGAGGACGCCGTCGCGCCCCTCGCTCGCGCCGCGGTGCAGCAGCCGAGCCCTCTCGTGCGAGGGCACGCCGCCTGGGCGCTGGGGCGCCTGTTCGAGCGAAAGGTCGCTCTCTCGGAGCCCTCACGAAAAGTGGCTTCCGAAGCCCTCGAAAGCGCGGCGCAGGACGAAGATCCCTGGGTGCGGAGCGAGGCCCAAAGCGCCCGGTCCGCGGTCTGAGCGACCATGAGCCGGGGCTTACTCCGGACTCCGGTTGCGATCACATGCGCTCGAAAATGCCGGCGGCGCCCATGCCACCACCGATGCACATCGTCACCATGCAGTACTGAGCCTTCCGGCGGTGCATCTCGTGGATGGCCGTCGCGGTGAGCTTGGCGCCGGTGCAGCCGAGCGGATGCCCGAGCGCGATCGCCCCCCCGTTCACGTTCACCTTCTCCGGATCGAGATCGAGCTTGCGGATGACGGCGAGCGCCTGGGCGGCAAACGCCTCGTTCAACTCGATGACCCCGATGTCCTTCAGGGACAGTCCGGTTTGCTTGAGCACCTTCGGAATCGCCTCGATGGGCCCGATGCCCATGATTTCTGGGGCCACACCGCCCACGGCGTAACCCACGTAACGGGCGATCGGCGTGAGCCCGAGCTCCTTCGCCCGCGCTTCCGACATGACCACGCTGAAGGCCGCTCCATCGCTCGTCTGCGACGAGTTGCCGGCCGTCACGCTCCCGCGCAGCGAGAAAACCGGGCGCAGGCTGGCAAGGGCTTCCTCCGAAGTGTCGCGACGAGGTCCTTCGTCCGTGTCGAAGGTCGCGCCCTCGGTGGTCGTGACAGGCAGGATCTCATCCTTGAACTTGCCGCCGTCGATGGCAGCAGCGGCTCGACGGTGGCTCTCGAAGGCAAACCGATCCTGATCCTCACGGCTGATCTCGAAGCGGTGCGCGACGTTTTCCGCCGTGATGCCCATGGAAATGTAGATCTCCGGGCGCTCTTGAACGATGCGCGGGTGCAGGCGCGTCACGTTGCCACCCATCGGCACCATGCTCATCGATTCGATGCCACCCGCAACGGCCACGTCGACAGCGCCGATCATGATCCGCTCGGCCGCCATCGAGATGGTCTGCAGCCCGGACGAGCAGTAGCGGTTCACGGTGAGCGCCGTGGACGAATCGGGCAGGCCCGCATAGAGCGCCAGGTTGCGTGCGACGTTGAGCCCTTGCTCGGCCTCGGGCATGGCGCACCCGACGACGACGTCTTCCACTTGGTCCAGGGGCAAGCCGGGGACCTTCGCGAGGGTCTGCTTCAGGATCTGCGCTCCGACTTCGTCGGGGCGGGTGTTTCTCAGGGCGCCGCGCGGAGCCTTGCCCACCGCGGAGCGATGGGAGGCGACGAGAACGGCGTTTCGAAGCTCGGCCATGGTTGGTTCTCCTTTCTACTTCGATCGGCCGGTCAGTTCCGGAGCGGCTTCTTGGTTTCGAGCATGTGCTTGATTCGCTCGAAGGTCTTCTGCTCCCCGGTGAGGGAGACGAAGGCTTCGAGCTCGAGATCGAGAAGCTGTTGCGCGGTGACCTTGCCGGCTTCCGCCAACATGCCGCCGGTCAATACGTGAACGATCTTGCGACCGATGACCTGGTCGTATTCGGTCGCGTAACCGCCCCAGCCGAACTGCTTTACCCCCATCATCAGGTTGGCGCCGCCCGGCGCGCCGATGACGTCGATGGGCTCGTTGCGATCGGGCGGGACCCAGCCCTTCTCGGCGAGGCCGAGACAGCGCTTTTTCGCGTCCGCGATGACCCGGCTCTTGTTGAAGGTCACTCCGTCAGATGGCAGTAAGAAGCCGTTTTCTCTGGCCTCGTAGGCCGAGGTAGACACCTTCGCCGTGGCGACCGCCTCGAAGCCGCGACGCACCCAGTGGTACGGGCTGGCCTCGGGAACCTGGCTCGCCCAAGCGGATCCGCGCCGAGCAATCTCTTTGAGCCCGCCGGCGGCCGGAAGGAGCCCGACGGCGACCTCGACCAAACCGAGGAACAAGTCGGCTCCCGCCTGGATCTCGGCGCAGTGCAGGGTCACCTCGGTGCCGCCCCCGAGTGTCTGCCCGATGGGCGCCGCCACGACCGGGATCGGTCCGTGGCGAAGCTTCATGAAGTTGTCTTGCAGGGCCTTCACGGCCATCTCGATCGACTTCCAGTCCTTTTGGACGATCCAGCCGGCGATCTGCATCAGGTTTGCGCCGCGGCAGAAGTGGTCCGACTGGTTCCCCACCACGAGACCACGGAAGCCCTGTCGCGCGAGAAGCTCCGGCGCGTCGCCGATCATCGACACCACACCTTCGTCGAGGATGTTGGCTTTCGACCGGAACTCCAGGCACGCGATACCGTCACCGAGATCGATCAGCCCAGCGCTCGAATTCGAGGTGATCTCCTTGCCATCGGCGACGAGGCGTTCGAGGGAAATCACCCCGTCCGGCAGCCGGATGGTCTCTCGACCCTGCGTCGGGATCCAAACGGTGGGTGCGGCGACGTCGGGTCCGTACCAGCGCGCTTCGTCCCCCTCTTTGCTGAGAAGCTCGACGAGAGCAGACGCCGGCTCGAGCCCGGCTTGTTTGATGGCGTCAGCAGCCCACTTCACGCCGGCAGCATCCATCAACGCGAAAGGACCAAGCTTCCAGCCGTAGCCCCAGCACATGGCGTCGTCGATCTGCTTCGGCGACTCGCAGATCTTCCCGACGAGAGCCGCGGCGTAATTGAAGAGCGACAGGTAGACCTTGCGCAAGAACTCCCCGCCGCGCCCCTCGGAGCGGAGCGCCTCGCCCACCCGGTCGGGAAAGCCCACCAGCTTGCTCAGACGGGCGAGCTCCGGGAAGTCGGGTTCCTTCCGCTCGCGGTATTCGTGCGTCTTCAGATCCAGCGACAAGATCTTCGTCTTGCCCTTCTCGTCCGTCGTCTTCTGGTAGAAGCCCCGCCGAGTTTTGTCGCCGAGTTGCTTGTTTTCGATCATCTTCGCGATGAGGCCGGGGACCTTCATCAGCGGAAACAGCGGATCGTAGTTCTGCGAGTTCGGATCGTCGCTCAGGGTCTCTTCGAGATTTCTGACCACGTGACCCACGACGTCCAGACCCACCATATCGCCCAGGCGGTAGCTTCCCGTCTTCGGGCGTCCCATCAGGGGGCCATTCAGGAAGTCGACCTCTTCGATCGTGTAGTTCCCCTCCCGGGTCGCTTCGAAGGTGAGGAGCATCTCGGCGATTCCGATGCGATTGCCGATGAAGTTCGGCGTGTCTCGGCAATCGACCACGCCCTTGCCGAGCACGCGATCGCAGAAGTTCGAGGCGTCGGCGAGCACTGCACTGTCGGTTTCCGGCCCAGGGATCACCTCGAGCAGGTGCATCCAGCGGGGCGGATTGAAGAAATGCAGCCCCAAGAGGCGACCGCGCGCGTTCTGCGGAAGCTCACGGGTGATGGCGGAGATCGGAATGCCCGAGGTGTTGGTGGCGAGCACGGTCGTGGGCGAGGCAACCTTTGCGACGCGCGTGAAGAGCTCGCGCTTCACGTCGAGGCGCTCCACAACCGCTTCGATGACGAGATCACTCACCGCGACCGCTCGGTCGAGGTCATCTTCCAGGTTCCCTGGCGTGATCTTCGCCAGCACCGCCTGACTCATCAGAGCGGGCGGTTTCGCCTTCGTCAGGGCCTTGAGCGCCCCCATGGCGACGGCGCTGCGCTTGGCCCGACCGGCGTCGGCGGGCACGCCTTGCGGCACGATGTCGAGCAGAAAGGTTTTGCATCCCGCGCCCGCCAGATGGCCTGCGATGGCGGCCCCCATCGTCCCAGCGCCCAGCACGGTCACGGTGATGTCGTGTGCAGGTTTTTGCAGAGTCACGTCTACAGGAGTAGCGCGAGAGCGGCCCTGCGGGGAGGAGAATCGATCATCGGTTTGACCTCCCAGGCGCTGGCTCACTCCGCCCCACCGTTTGCGAGAAGGCGGCTTTCGCCGGCTCGGCTTGGTCCCGCTGCCCGAATCGGCGCCCAAGTTGCGGGAAAACGCTGCACCGTTTTCCGGTCTCGCTAGCCTCAGCGGGTCGCTCGGGAGGGCTCACGAAAGACCCATGGCTCGCCTGCGGCGGATCCGAGAGGCACTTCCTGAAGTGAGTGATTTCAGTCACGGCAACGCAAGTGCCGAAGGACCGCCTGTCGAATGCACCTCTCGCTCGAGCACTACCCGAGCTTCGTCGTCCGGGTGGGGTTACGCCACGCGGCTGGATCGCGACGAGGGCTCCGCCTCTTCTTTCGAACCCGTGGTTTTCATCAGTCCGAGCACCGGTCTTCCCCGAAGCAGGTCAAAACAGAATGGCCTCGCCCGAAGGGGCTCGCCTTCTACGACGTCGCGTTTGACCAAGTCGCCATCGCCCGAACCATCCTTGGACCGGCTCATACCAACTCCCCACATCAAGCTGATGCGTGTCCGTGCCGGCGCGCGCCCCGCGCGCACGCCTAGCTCAGTCGCTTGAAAGACCCGGAGGGGGCGCGGCGACTCGGACGTCATCTTAACCCAGTGCGGCGCACTTCGGCCCGTGGATAAGCACTTTTCTTCGGGGCGCGTCACGGCGAAGCGCTCGTTCGAGCACCGGGCCGCAGCGTTCCCGAAAAATCATCGTGTGGAACCGCTTCCCCACCTTCCAGGTGACCCCCTGAAAAAATCGACATCGGACCGATCGGAAAGCGCACGCTCCACCCGCGTCGGGCGCGTCACCGCAAGCGTCGCTCGCGATGCTCACACGCAAAACCGTAGCGCCGTAGCGCCCCTTGAACAGTTTCGCAGGAAACCCGAGGCACACGACTAGCCGGGTGAGCAGGAGCGCCGAGACGCCGCTTCCCGCCGCCGACCAAGTGGGAGGCGCGGGAGAACCGGCGGACCGTGGGGTGAGCGGCGGGTTTGTCGCTCTAGGAAGCGGCCACGTCGGTGGGGTAGGAACCAAGCACGCGGAGATAGCGGGTGACACGCCGCACTTCGTCGAGGGCGGAAACCACCGCGCGGTCCGCCTGGTGACCATCCACCTCGACGTAGAACACGTAGTCCCAATCTGCACTCACCAGCGGCCGCGACTCGAGCTTTCGCAGGTTCAGTCCCCTCTCGGCGAAATGGCGGAGCACCGTGAAGAGTGACCCGGGCTCATCGGTGACGCTGAAGAGCATGCACGTCGTGTCCGCGCCCGAGCGCTTCACGGGGCGGTTTCCCGCGACCGCAAAACGCACGAATGCCTCCGGCACGTCTCCCACGTTGGCCTCGGTGACGTAGAGCCCCGACTCGCGACCGCAGTCTTCCGGCACCACGGCAGCGCGCGAACCGTCGCCCTCGGCCTGAACCTGCTCGACGGCCAGGAGCGGCGAGCGGACATGGTGAACGTCCGCGTGCGGAAGCTCTCGCTCCAGATAGCGCTCGCAAGCGGCGTGCGCCGCAGCGGTCAGGTAAACCTCCCGAATGGAGGCCTTGTCGGCGGCGTTCGACACGAGGTCGAAGCGAGCTGAAATGGACCGCTCCCCGACGATCATCAGCTCCGACTGGGCGAGCGCGCTGATCGAGGTCTGTGCCAACCCTTCGGTGGACGACTCGATGGGGAATGCGGCGTACACGGCGCGCCCCCGCGCCACCTCCTCGAGAGCTTCTGCGACGTCACCGCACGCCGTCGCCGGACAAACGGTCCCGAAATGCCGGCGCACCATTTGGTGACAGATCCCACCTTCCGGCCCGAGATACGCGACCCGCGCGGGCGCCTCGATGGCTCGCGCGGCCGATCGCACCTCCCGCAGGATCGCCGTCAGACTCTCGCGCGGCATGGCGCCCCGCGAGTGACGCTGAAGGCGCTCGACCCAGGGAGCCTCGTCCGTGTCGAAAGCCGAAAGTCCTTCCGTGAGCACGCGCACGCGCCGGCAAACCTCGGCACGGTCGTTCAAGGTGTCGACCAACTGTTCGTCCAGCGTCGCGATCCGCTGGCGGAGTCGTTCTAGCTCGAGCTGCTTGTCGGTGTCTATCGCCATACCCAACCTTGCACCCAACGGCGATGACCGCTTGCGGCGCTCGAAGAAAACATGACGGCAGATGCAGAAGAGCGGCCTCTCTCGGTTCCTCGAACCGCATGTCCCTCGAACCGCATGTCTCTCGAACCGCATGTCCCTCGAACGGCGTGTTCATCGAACCGCGTGCCGTTTCGGCCCGCACTCGACGTGGGCCAAACCGGCGGAGAGCACTCACCCGCACCTGGTCACCGCTCTAGCGCGGCCACTCGTTTAGCGCGGCCACTCACGCTGGCACGTAAGGCCACCCCACAACGCGCGGCGAGCAAGCCGCCGCGGGCAGGTGCGTCGGGTCGGGACAGGGGCTCGGACTTGGTTTCAGGCTGCGTCAGAGCTCGACTTGCCGCCCGACGACTTGCCGCCCGACGAGGACTCTGAGCTGCCCGACGAGTCGGAGCTCGACGAACTCGACGATGTGGAGCTCTTGGTCGACTCACTCGAGGCGCTCTTCGAAGTCGAGGCCGAATTCGTCGACCCATACAGGTCCGAGTACCAGCCTCCGCCTTTCAGGATGAAGCCCCCGCCGAGGGAGATCTGACGCTTCGCCTTGGGCTGCTTGCACGAGGGGCAGTCGCGGAGCGGATCCGCACTGATAGATTGCTCGGCCTCCCACGCGTGGCCACAGGCCTCACAGATGTACTCGTAAGTCATGACGCTCGTGCCCCCCGGGGACTGACCGGGCGACTCCGCCCAATTGAAGCTCCGGAGAATCCTTGTCAAGGGTTGACGGTCCGGGAGCGACCGAAACCCGCTTCCGCGAGCCCGCGACGAACATCCGAGCGTCGCGGGCATCGTCACGTTTTTCGGCCCCACCGCGAGCAAGAGGGGCGACGATGGGTCAGGCTTGGAGCGCGCTCAGCCGCCGCTGGGAAGCGAGCGGATGAGCGGGAACTGAACATCCAGTCGGGAGCTGGCTCGGCCCTCGCAATCCTGGGCTCGATGCGGCCCTCGTTTCCCCTTCGAGACTCGAGACATTCCGCTCGGTTAGCCCAGTACCCCGCAATTTCGCTTGTACCCATCCGTTCAGCGGCGTAAGTACAGGTGTACAGGTCGTGACCATACGTGACGTGCGGTTACGTTCCCTGTGTTGCAAACTCATCGGGGCTCGCAGAAGCCCATCGCGCGGTCGCCGTCACGCCTGGTAAAAACACAGGCAAGGCGCCGGGGGTTCTAGATGCACATCAAGAAGCTCGAGATCAGCGGGTTCAAGTCGTTCGTCGAGCGAACCGTCATCCACTTTGACCACGATGTCATCGGCATCGTGGGTCCGAACGGCTGCGGAAAGTCGAACATCGTCGACGCGATTCGTTGGTGCATGGGTGAACAGAGCGCCAAGCATCTTCGCGGTCGGGCCATGGAAGACGTCATCTTCAACGGCTCGGAGTCGAGGCCTCCCGCTGGTCTGTCGGAGGTGACGCTGACGTTCGACAACAGCGATCCCGGATACGCTGCGACCCTCCCCCTCGAGTACCGCGACTACCCCGAGATCGCCGTCACCCGCCGCCTGTTCCGGGACGGCACGAGCGAATACCTGATCAACAAGACCCAGGTTCGCCTGCGCGACATCACCGAGCTCTTCCTCGGCACCGGCGTGGGTACCAAGGCATACTCCATCGTCGAGCAGGGTCGCATCGGGCAGATCGTTTCGGCTCGCCCGGAGGACCGCCGCCTTTTCATCGAGGAAGCGGCCGGCGTCACCAAGTACAAGCAGCGCCGCCGTCAGGCCGAGCACAAGATGGATCTCACTCGCCAAAACCTCATGCGAGTGACCGACATCGTCAACGAGATCGACCGCAATCGAGCGGCCCTCAAGCGGCAGGTGGCCAAGGCGGAGCGCTACGTCGCCTACCGCGCGGAGCTGGAAGACCTGACGCTGCACGACGCTTCGCACCGGCTCCTGGAGCTCACGGTCATCGAACGCGTCGAACGCCAGACGCTGGAGACCGCGGCGGCCGAGCTCGAGCGGGTGAAGACCCATTTCGAGACCGCAGATGGCGAGCTCGCCCATGCTCGGGAAGAGGGCTCGCTCATCGAGGCGCGAACCGACGATGCCTCGAAGCGAGCCTTTGCGGCCGACAACGAGGTGAGCGCCCTCCAGTCCGAAAACGAACGCGCCCGCGACCGCATCGTTCACCTGGAGGACAAGCTCCGCACGGCCCGTCAGGAGCAAGACGAGATCTCCCGTCGCATCACCGACCTCGCCGGCGAGCGGGAGGAACTCCTGCGCCGCATCGAGTCCTTGAGTGCGGACGAGGAGGCCCGTTTGGCCGACGCTGCCTCCGAAGACGAGGCTCTCGAAGAGCTGCGCCAGCAAGAAACCGAAGCCAACGACGAGGTCCACGGACTTCGCAAGGAGGTTTCGGAGTCGTCCACCCAGGCGGCGGCGGCGGAGGCCCGTCTCGATGGGCTCGCCCAGCGCATGGAAGACGCGCGCTCGCGCCACGACAACCTCAGTGGCGAAAAGGAGTCCATCAGCGGCGAGCTCGAGTCCCTCGAGGCCCGCAAGAGTGCGCTCGAGCTCAGCGTGCGCGAGGCGGCCGAGGGCAAACAGATGACCGAGGTCGAGCGAGACAAGCTCGAGCAGGAAATCGCCGGGCTCCGCGCCACGGTGCTCGACAGTGAGCGCGGTGTCGACACGGCCAAAAACGAACTAAGCCTGAAGCGCAACCGCCTTCGCGTGCTGGAAGACCTGCACCGACGCCTCGAAGGGGTCGGCGCGGGAGCACGAGCCCTCATCGGGTCGGGTGACGACGCCGTCCTCGGCCTGGTCGCCGACCGCATCGAAGCACCGGAAGAGCTCACCGCGGCCTTTGCGGGCCTGCTCGGGGAGCAGCTTCAATATGTCGTCGTCACCGATCCCGAGCGCGGCCTGGAGCTCCTCGATGATTTGAAAGCGGGCGGGCGCGGGCGCGGGCACGTCGTGCCGGCGCGTCCTCCGTACGTCGCCGGCTCCGGCTCGCGTCAGCTCCCCGAGGGACCGGGTGTCTTGGGCCGCCTCGCCGATCGCCTGGTGTACGGGGCGAGCGATGAACCGCTGGTGCAGGCCCTGGTCGGAAACGCCGTGCTGGTCGAGACCGCGCGCGCCGCAGTGGACTTCGCCGGCTCGAATCCCGGCACCACGGCGGTGGCCCTCGACGGCACCGTGGTTCGCCCCGAGGGAGTGATCAGCGGCGGCGGCGGCGACGACGTGGCCGCCGCGATGGTCGAGCAGAAGCGCGAAATGCACGTGCTCGGCGACGAAATCGCCACGTTGAGCGCGGACTACGACGAAAAGCTCGAACGCCACAACCATCTCCGCGCGCGCATTACCGAGATGGAGACCGCCCTCGAACGCGCCCGGAAGGAAGCGCACGAAGGCGAACTCGCTCACGTGGCGGCCGAAAAAGACCTCGTTCAGACCACCGCCGACATCGACCGCGTCCAGGCACGCCAGAAGGCCATCGCGGCGGAGCTCGAGCAGCTCGGCCAGTCGGTGGAGGACGCCGCCGTGGCAGAGGCCGAGTGCCGCGCGCAGCTCGACGATCTGCGCGGAAAGCTCGAGCAGGCGCAGGCCCACCTGGCTCAGGCCGAGGAACGCGCGAGCGGTTGGCGGGAGCGAGTCGCGGCGCAGGCCTCACTGGTCACGGAGCGCAAGGTCCGTTTGGCCCAGGTCAAAGAGCAGACCGAGGCGGCTCGCATCTCCGCCGAGCGCGTGGGCAGCCAGCTCGAAGACCTAGAGCGGCGCACCACGCGCCTCGAGCAGGAGGCCGACGAAGCAGCCCGCAGCATCGGCGAAACGGCCGCGAAGATCGTGCTGTGCCGCGAGAGTCGCATCGATGCCGCCTCCCGCGCCGAAGAGGCTCACAGGGAGCTCGAAACCGCCCGCATCGAGCTCGACGCCGTGCGCACCGCGCTCTCCGAGCGCGAAGGGCAGCTGCGGGAGCTCCGCGTCTCGCAGGCCGAGCTTGGCGATACGGCTCGAAACGCCGAAATGGCCCTCCAGCGCATCGAGATCGGCCTCCAGCACCTGCTCGAAGGCATTCGCGAGAAGTTCCGAGGGCTCGATCTGCGACGCGTCGTCGGCGACTACCACGCACGCCCAGCCCCCGACGAAGAGCACCGCCGTCGCATCGACGAACTCACCAAGCTCATCGACCGCATGGGCCCGGTCAACCTGGACGCCCAGGCCGAGCACGAGGATGCTGAGCGACGCTTCCACGAGCTCAACGATCAGAAGGTCGACATCGAGCAGGCCTTGGTCGAGCTCGAACGCGCCATCAAGCACATGGATCGCGAGAGTCGTCGGCGCTTCAAGGAGACCTTCGATTCGGTCAACGAACTGTTCAAGGCGACCTTCGTGAAGAACTTCCGCGGCGGTCGGGCCGAGCTCCGACTGACCGACCCGGAAGATCTGCTCTCCACGGGCGTCGACATCATGGCCCAGCCGCCCGGCAAGAAGCTCGGCAACATCGAGCTGATGAGCGGTGGCGAGAAGGCGCTGACCGCGGTCAGCCTGATCTTCGCGATCTTCCAGCATCGTCCCTCGCCCTTCTGCGTGCTGGACGAGGTCGACGCGCCGCTCGATGAGGCCAACGTGTCTCGGTACAATGAGGCCATTCGCCGCATGACTGCGAATTCTCAGTTCATTCTGATCACCCACATCAGAAAGACGATGCAGAGCGTCGACGTGCTCTACGGCGTGACCATGGGTGAGCCGGGCGTGTCGCGCCTGGTCAGCGTCAAGGTCAACGACGAGGCGACGAACCGCAGCGAGGCGCGCCAGGTGGCTCGCGGCGAGACCGTCGGCGCCGACGCAGCGCAGAGCGGCGAGACGCAGGTCGCCTGACGAAATCGTCCTTGGGGCGAACCGGACAGGTCGAAAGGCTGCCGACAATGCTCGGCAGCCTTTCTCCATTTCGCCCCCCGCGACGGCGCGAGGATGACCTCCTGATCAGTCGCCCGACAGCCAACCAGAGGCGCCCCCGGCGCCTCCCATGGCGGGGAGTGCGGCATCAGCGCAGCCAGGCTCACCGAGCCCTTCGAGGCCGTCGAAAGAACGCGACACCCATTGGTCCTCCGGAAAAAATGGATCCTCCGGGTTGGCGTCGCCGGGGAAGGCGTCGCATCGGCGCTCGAGGTTGCCATCCTTCGTGGAGACCTCGGCGCCCCAGGCGGCTCCCGGATCTTCACCCACGCGACCGAAGGAATCGACGGTTGCCCCCTGGCACGAGAGCACGATGGCGTCGTTGCCGTTGAAGACGAGGCTGCCGGAGCTCGCGTCGCAGGCGGTCGGCGCCGCCCCGGCAAGCTTGGTCGAGCAGAGGGTGAAGCTGACGCCGGCGCCAAGGCCACCTTCGAGGGTCGCTCGGCGGTACGGGGTCGTGGCGCCGTTTGCGTAGATCGCGATCTCGCAACGCGCGAGATCGAGGCTTTCGACTCCGACGTTGGTGAGCTCGAGGGCCTTCAGACTCCCTTCTCCCTCGAGATACTGCGAGATCACGAGCGCGGGGACGGAGGCCTCGTCGTCGCCGGGTGCGCCGCCGGCGCTCGCACCGGCGCTACCGCTGAGAGCCGTGGACAGCTCGCTGGAATCCTCGGGATCCCAGGGGCGAGAGGACCAATCGGGGGTTTCTTCGGACCCGGCAGGAATGTCGGTGGGGACATCGACTTCGGAATCAACGTCCCACGGGGGGCGAGCCGTGGGCAGGGAGTCGCCCGGAGGTCCAGCGTCGTGGTTGGTGGGAAACGGCTGCGGCCCGGCGTCGCCGCAGGCGGCGATCAAAACGGGGGTTGCGAGGAAGGCCACACGGCGACGCAGCCGCCGGAAGCTACGGACGGTGGGGGTTTCGGGGCGATGGTGGTGGAGGTTGGCCATGGGAGCCTCCTCGGTCGGCGGCCTTCCCGCGTTGCGCAAAAAAGTCACTCGCCGCCAAAGACCGCTGGCCGGCAGCCTAATGAAAGTCGCGCGACATCTTCTTCATGCCGCGCCCCGGCACGTCGAGGCGCTCGAGGTGGCGCACGATGACGTGAATCACCGGCGTCTCGCTTCCCGTCACCTGCGGAAACCCGCCTCCTCCCGAGCTCCCGGACAAGCCCGAAACCCCGCCTTGGCCGGAGAGCTGTCCGACAGGCGCCGAAAGCCCGCCGTCGGTGCCCGTCTGCTTTTCCTCACGCTCGATCTCCCCCGCGACGAGCAGCAAATTCGAGTGCCGCGCCACGTGGTGGTATCGCTCGAAGACGTTCGAATAGACGATCAGGTTCGCGAAGCCGGTCTCGTCCTCGAGAGTGATGAAGACCACACCGCTCGCCGTGCCGGGTCGCTGACGAGTGAGCACCAAGCCGGCCACTTGAACCCGAGCTCCCCGACGGAGCCCCGAAAGATCGCAGGCTCGAACCACGCCCTGCTTTTCGAGGCACTTCCGTAAGTGCGAAAGGGGGTGGTCATCGACCGACAGCCCTTTGCGCCCGTAG
Source organism: Polyangiaceae bacterium (assembly GCA_050289625.1). Taxonomy (GTDB): domain Bacteria; phylum Myxococcota_A; class Polyangia; order Polyangiales; family Polyangiaceae; genus NIC37A-2. Next base: position 38,824 of record JBNKGC010000013.1, read on the forward strand.
TCGAGAACGAGCTGCTGAGCGGAGCGCAGCCCGGGCAGCTTCACCTCGGGCTCCACCACGTCGACCGCGTGAAAGAGCTCGCCGCCCCGCGGTGCGCGAGCCTTCCACAGAGCCTGGCGCCGACCGGGGACGATCGCCTCCAAAGCGCCTGCTTCGGCCAATGCTTCGACCTCGTTCTTGGCGAGACACGCACGCCGCACCAGGTCGTCGAGAGAGGAAAACGGGCAGCTCGGAGCCTTCACCCCTTCCGACCAAGCCTCGATCCGAGCCTCCTCGATGCGCCGCGCGGCCTTCTCACCCAGTCCCTTCACGAGCCGAAGCCCCAGCCGGAGGGCCCGGCGAGCTCCAGGCTCCGAGCTTTGGATCGCGCACTTTTCGGTCGGTGGCTCGAGAGTGCAATCCCAATCGCTGGCCACGACGCACACGTCCCGCACTTCGACCCCGTGACGCTGCGCGTCCCGCACTAGAGTCGAGGGCTGATAGAAGCCCATCGGCTGGGAGTTGATGATGGCGCAGGCAAAATGCGCTGGGTAATGCGCTTTTTCCCACGAGGAAGCGTAGACGAGCAGGGCAAACGACGAAGCGTGCGACTCCGGGAAGCCGTAGTCCCCGAAGCCCTTGATCTGTTCGAAGAGCGCTTCGCCGAACTTCCGACTGATGCCCTTTTTGGAAAAGCCTTCGAGCAGGCGATCACGGTGACTGAGGAGCTTGCCGTGCTTCTTCCAGGCAGCCATGTCGCGACGCAGCTGATCGGCCTGTCCGCCCGAATAGCCCGCGCCCACGATCGAGATCTGCATCACCTGCTCCTGGAAGAGCGGCACCCCGAGGGTCCGTTCGAGGATCGGCCAGAGATCGGGATGCGGACAGCTCACCGGTTCTTCGCCATTTCGACGTCGCAGGTACGGGTGCACCATCCCGCCCTGGATCGGTCCCGGCCGCACGATGGCCACTTCGATCACCAGGTCGTAGAAGCGCCGCGGGCGCAGGCGGGGCAGCATCGCCATCTGCGCACGACTCTCGATCTGGAAGACTCCGATGGTGTCGGCTCGGCAGATCATGTCGTACACGGCGGGATCTTCCGGGGGGATGCGCGTGATCGCCTCGATCGGATCGAAGTCGTCGTGGAGGAGCTCGGCGGCGCTCGGTTCTCTCCGCCCAGGAAAAGGCAGGGCTCCCACCTCCGCACCCGAGCGCTGCATGGCGGCGGTGCCTTCCCCTCGTACGGGACGCGCCGCGAGTCCGCCATCGGCCACGATCAGCGCCAGCGCCTTGCGAATGGCGGTCAGCATCCCGAGCCCGAGCACGTCGACCTTGAAGAAGCCGAGCGCTTCGATGTCGTCCTTGTCCCACGGGATAACTGTGCGCCCCTCCATGCTCGCCGGTTCGACGGGAGCCACCTCGTAGAGGGGTCGTGACGAGAGCACGAATCCGCCCACGTGGATCGACAGATGCCGGGGGAACCCCTGAAGCTGCCCGGCCAGCGCCACGACTTGACGCACCCGGGGGTCCTTCGTGTCGAACCCCATCTCGGCGAGGCGATCGTCTCGGGCTTCCTCGGTATCGAAGTGGGTCACCGTCCCGCTCAACCGGTCCACCTGCTCAAGGCTCAACCCGAACGCCTTGCCCACTTCACGAAGTGCGCTCTTGCCGCGGTAGCTGATGATTTCCGAAACCATCGCCGCGCGGTCTCGACCGTAGCGTTCGTAGATCTCCTGGATGACTTCCTCCCGCCGCTCGTGCTCGAAATCGATGTCGATGTCGGGAGGTTCGGCTCGTTCCTCACTAAGAAATCGCTCGAATAATAGCTTGGAACGTGCCGGATCTACTGCAGTAATCCCGAGAACGAAGCAGACGGCGCTGTTCGCAGCGCTTCCCCTGCCCTGACACAAGATCTTCCGGCGCCGCGCGATCTCGACGACGTCCCGAGTGCTCAGGAAGTAGGGGGCGACCTCGAGCTTCGCGATGAGTCGGAGCTCTTTTTTGATCTGCTGACGCAGAGCCTCGGGGGCTCCGTTCGGGTAGCGGCGCCCCACTCCCTCCCAAGTGAGCTCGGCGAGCCGTTCGTCGGCGGTTTGATCCGGTTCGAGCTCACACGGGAAGTGATAGCGAAGCTGGCTGAAGTCGAACTCGATGCTCCGCGCGATGTCGGCGGTGCGTTCGAGCCACTCGGGGTGCTTCTCGAAGAGCTTCTGCATCTCCGCTTCAGAGCGCAGGTGCGCCTCGGTGTTGGCGCCGAGTTCGGTGCCTGCTTCATCGAGAGTGGTGCCCCGACGAATGCAGTGCACGACGTCGGAGAGCGGCTTTCGAGTGCGCAGGTGATACTGGGGACGCGCGCTGGCGATGATCGGCACCCCATGGCGCACGGAGTTCTTCTCGGCCCAGCGCAAACGAGCGGAGTCGAAGCCGTCGAGGTGCCGGTAAGCCGCTAGAAAGAGACGCTCGGGGAAGGCTTCTCGAAGCACTTCGAGAAGTCGGTCGCTCGGTTCGAAATCCTCCAGAGGGATGCGCGGTGCCGGGACGATGGCCAAGAGCCCCTCCGCGTGCTCCCGGAGCCACGCGGGCACGCAGGCGCACTCGCCCTTGGGTCGCCCATCGTGACCCCGGGTGAGGAGTCGGCACAGGTTTTCGTAGCCCTTTAGCGTCTGCACGAGGAGGGCCACGGTGGGCGCATCGTCCCCGGGGAGCGGATCGGTCGGGCTTTCGACCAGACTGAGCTCGGCGCCGATGATGAGAGGTTGTCCGAGCTCCTTCGCTTGGTTCCAAGCTCGAACGCATCCGTAAATGCCGTCGAGATCACAGAGGGCAATGGCGCCGAGGCCGAGCTCGCTCGCGCGCAGAACCATCTCCTCCGGGTGGGACGCACCGCGGAGAAACGAAAAACAGGAACGTCCGAGAAGCTCGGCGAACATGACGTCGACGTGGGGTGAGCGAAAAACGCGGCGCTGAAGACGAAAACCCAGACGATCCGGGCAAGGGTGACGAACCGATCGGAGAGCCGAAGAGTCTCGACGAACCAACTGGGCGGGTGTCTCGAGACGAAGAAGAGGCGCGAGGACTGGAGCCGCAGCGACGCAGGTCAGTCCGCGATCGCTTGCACGTAGCGTCTGCCACTCGGGCGATCGACGAAGACCAGAGCATCGAGACCGCCCTCGGAGCTGCGCAGCCAGAGACGGAGGTAGTCACGAGAGGCCGGCTCGGAGGTCCACCACTCCACCCCCTCGAGTCGGTGGAGGAAACGCACCTTCTCGATGGTGTAGAAGTGGGGGCCGATGACGCAGGAAGCCCCGATCCGCACGGGAGACTCGAACGGGATCGGCGTCGGCAAAAGCCGCGTGGCGTAGTCGAACCGGGAGCACGCCTTACGCGCGGGCAGCTCCCCGAGCGAAAGCTGCTCGACGGCCCCCCGCGATCGACTTCGCGAAGCAGCGGAACGACCGAGCCCCCGCTGCTTGTTCGAAGTTGCTCCGAGCTTCGAGCCATTCCGGCTTCGAACCGAGCCATTGTTCGAGCCCTTCGGAAGCGACGCTCCCACCCCTTCCACGGGAACGAGCACGCTGCGCGCCTCGGGGCGATGACTGTCGACCATCTCGAGCACTCCCACCTGTTCGGAGCCGATGTCGGCGGCGAGCTCGGCCAACAGAACCGGAAGCTCCTCGAGGCCCCGACAGCCGCTCAGTTTGCCCCCGGAAACACGGGACAGATCGAGCTGTTGGACGTGCGCCGGTGTCAGCTGGGGCACCGCGAGACTCAAACCCAGAGTCGGAGCCCCGAGCTCCGTCCGTTCGAGCCGGGAACGCACGACGCGTTCGAGCTCCGACTCACGCCACAGAGGAGCCGCGAGATCGAGGTGCAACGTGCGCTTTGGGGGCACGCCCCGAAGACGGGCGATCGATGCGTCGTGAAGGATTTCCAGGTCGAGAGCCTGTGCCGCCTCCCCTCGCCCCGAGAGCCGCGCACTGATCCGCGAAACCAGGCCGCGGAGCACGAAGAGCAACGGCTCGAGACCACTCACGGGCTCTTCCCACTGCGTTTCTTCATGCAAGGTACGCGGCGGCTCGTAGGCGGCGAGAGGCGCGGGATCTTTGCCCACGCAGAGCTGCAAAATCCGTCGGGCCTCTTTTCCGAGACGCGACGACACTGCTTTGCGGGGCAGCTTCGCCAAATCCCCCACGTCGAGCACGCCGAGACGGGAAAGCCAGTCGATGCGCTCCGCGTCCAGAGGCAGGCAGCGCACGGGCAGCTCGTGGAGGCGCTCGATGGTTTCGGAAGGGGGCACGACACAGGTTGCCGTGCGATTGATCGGTCCCCAGGTGGCGAAGGCACGGGCCAGGTGGGGGCCCTCGGAGATGGCCACCCGCACTCCATGACCGAGCTCACGCACCCGCGAGACGATTTCCTCGGCCAGAGCGCGTTCTCCACCAAAGAGCTGGGCCACCCCGGTCGTCTCGACCCAGACCGTGTCGGGAACCTCGAGAGACACCGTGGCTCCGAACCCGAGGGCCACCTCGGCTACGCGGGCGAGGGCCCCGTTCAGTCGTTCGCGAGTCACCTCCCGCACGACGAGGCCCGCCACGAGAGCCCGCGCCTCGGCGATGCTCTGCCCCGGTCGTACGCCGTAGCTCCGGGCTTCTCGGTTGACGGCGGTCAGGATCGCCGAGCTTTCGAGTTCTCTTTCGCCCTCACCCTCGCTCAAGACGACGCCCAACGGAGGCAGCTTACGCCGCTGCCGCGCCAAATCCGAAAGCTCCTCTTTATGGGGACTCTGGGCCACTTCGCAGAGCAATTGCGAAAGCACGATGGCTGCCACCCGGCGTCCCGCTGGCGTCTCTTCACGGAGCGATTCGATTTCATGCGACGTCATGAGCCCTCCGTGCTTCGAGCGCCCGAATGGGGCGAGGCCTGGTCCACGCCACCCGGCGAGGCGCACTGACGCGCCCGCGGCGATCTTTGGCGACAGCCAAGAGGAGCTCGCGCTCGCTCTGCCTTCGGAGCTCGATGCGCTGCGCGACGGGGAGTGTGAGCGGTCGTGGAGCTCCTTGATCGGTGAGCAGGAGCACCGTGTTCTGACTGCCATCGACCGCCATCGAAAGCCGGCGCACCACACGGGCCCACGCACCGAGAGGCACGTCGAGAGGACGATGGGGCGCCCCCACCGTGTCGATGACCACGACGGAAAACACCCGAGACTCGGCGATACGCAGCGCTACCCGACTGAGCGCTTCGAGCTCGGGCCGCACCACGAGCAGCCGCGAGCGCTCCACTCCCGAGCGCTCCACTCCCGGTGCGTACAAGGTCTTCGACGGATCGACGAAGGCGCACCACGCCTCGCCGCCCTTCTGTCGTGCTTCGGCTTGAGCCGCACGACAGGCCGCTAGAGCCACCGTGGTGCCCAGAGCCGAGGCTCCGTGCACGGAAAGCTCGACCACTCCACCGCGGAGCAATCCCCCATCGGGCAAGGCCGCATCGAGCTCCCCGAGAGCGAGCGGGAGCCCTTCACCCGAGTCGACGAGGGCCGCACGAACCTCCGACGCCTCCTCCCCCGCCCCAGGCCCTGAGAGCGACAGCGAGGAGGAGACGGACTCCGTCGCCAGGCCAATGCGAGTCTGCCTGAGGAGCTCCGCCGGAAGGCGTTCGAGAACATGGGCGGGAAGAGCCATCGGACACTGAACATGATATCAGCACTCTCCCGCGCTGCCACCCCCCAGCTTGGACTAGCCCGGAACAAAAATGTCAGACCAAGACATTTTCATAAGTTATTTCCAAAACTTATAAGTCATTCGAGCGCACCCTGCCATTTTGCACAAGCAGGCCTTCCCGCGCCCTCGCCCCAACGGGGCGCGGGAAGGCCGACGCGCCCATTTTCGCGCCGAGCTCTAACCTTCTGACGTCTCGAGCCTTTCCGACACGACGTCCCCGTACGTGTCGACCCACCACTGTCTGAGGTCCGCCTCGTCCATGGGCGGAATCGTCTGATGGTGGCCGAGACCATCATCGACCTCCCAGTCTCCCCGGGAGTTGCGTTGCACATCGAGATGGTACGCCTGCCCCAATCCAAACTGGTACCGCAGATCGTCCACGATCTCCTCAGCGGCCGTCGGGCTGAGGGTGTGCGCACTGGCTTGAGTCCCCACGGCTGCCCCCTTTCAGCCTTCCAATTTAGCACCGGGGTCGCCCCCTACCAGAAGCCCAACCCCTCGCCTCACCTCGGGCCCCTCCTTCGAGCCCACTCAACCGAGGATCTCGCACCGGTTCACCCGTCGATCGCGACCGCTCACCACCCCGACATGTCTGGACCGTCCAAGCAGGGATGTTATGTGTTCAGCGCATGTCTGCCGCCACCACCCAAGCCCCAGAAGCCAAACTGGATGGCCTTCGCACCGTGATCCGTGACATGGGCTCGGCCCTCGTGTGCTTCTCCGGCGGCATCGACAGCGCCTTCGTGCTGGCCGTGGCCACCGAGCAGCTCGGCGAACGGGCCATCGGGATGACGGCGATCAGCCCGAGCCTTCCCGCCTCGGAGAAAGAAGACGCCGCGCGCATCGCCCGGGAGCTCGGAGCGCGTCACGAACTCGTCGACTCGAACGAGATCGCTCGGCCTGGGTACGTCGCGAACGGCCCCGACCGATGCTTTCACTGCAAGAGCGAGCTGTACGACATCGCGGAAGTGAAGCGGCGCGAATGGGGCGTCGCCCACGTCCTCAACGGCACCAACGTCGACGACCTGGGTGACTACCGCCCGGGCCTCGAAGCGGCGAAGAATGCCGGCGCTCGAAGTCCGCTGGTCGAAGCCGCCATGGGCAAAGCAGACGTTCGCGCCGCAGCTCGTCTGATCGGAATGGACGTTTGGGACAAGCCGGCGGCTGCCTGCCTTTCGAGTCGGATCCCGTACGGGACGAGTGTGACGCGCGAACGGCTCGCTCAGATTGAAGCCTTCGAGGCTGATCTCAAGAGCCTCGGGTTTCGGCAACTCCGCGTCCGCTGGCACGAGCAAATCGCGCGCATCGAAGTCGACCTCGCGGAGCTGCCTCGCCTCCTCGAACCCGGGGTGCGGGACGAAATCGTCGCCCGTGGCAAGTCGCGCGGGTTTCGGTACGTGACGCTCGATCTCGGCGGATACCGCACAGGTTCCCTCAACGAGATGCTCGTCGGGCGATCGCTCCGCGTAGTCTGACGCCGGACGAAAAAAGGCGCGTCCGGAGACGCGCCTTTTTCTCGGGCATTCAAGGGACCGTGCCCTCTCGGCTCAGTCGCGCCGCGGGGGACGATCCCCACCGCGACCACCACCGCCGCGCTCGCCACCGCGACCACGGCCCCGGTCACCACCGCGACCACGGCCTCGGTCACCACCGCGACCACGATCGCGATCGCCACCCCGGCTTTCGCGGGGCGGAGGCGGCTCGTAGCCCTCCGGGGGCTCGAGGAGCGCCTTGCGAGACAGACGCGTCTTACCGTCGCGCTCCACGCTGATGCACTTGACCTCGATCTCGTCGCCCTCCTCGAACACGTCCGAGGGATGCTCGACGCGCTCGTAGGCGATCTCCGAGACGTGCAGAAGCGCTTCGTTGTTCGGCAGGATTTCGACGAAGGCGCCGAAGTCCACGATGCGCTTGATCGTGCCCTTGTAGACCTTGCCGACCTCGGGCTCGGCCACGAGACCATCGATGATCGCGAGCGCCGCCTTGACGGCTTCCGGATCCGAGCCCGCGACCGAAACGGTCCCATCGTCGTCGATGTTCACGTCGCAGCCGGTCTGCTCGGTGATGCCCTTGATGGTCTTGCCACCGGGCCCGATGATGATGCGGATCTGGTCGGGCTTGACCTTGACCGTCGTGATCCGAGGCGCCCATTTGCTGATCTCCTCGCGAGGAGCGCGCAGCGTCTCGAGCATCTTGCCGAGGATGTGGAGGCGACCTTCGCGAGCTTGCTCCAGCGCCTTTTCCATCACGCCGCGCTCGAGCCCCGAGATCTTGATGTCCATCTGGATGGCAGTGACGCCGCGCTCGGTGCCACAGACCTTGAAGTCCATGTCGCCGAGGTGGTCCTCGTCACCCAGAATGTCGCTCAAGATGGCGTAGCGGTCGGAGCCTTCGCTGATGAGACCCATCGCAATACCGGCCACCGGACGCTTGATCGGTACGCCGGTGTCCATCATCGACAGCGTGCCGCCGCAGACCGAGGCCATCGAGCTCGAGCCGTTCGACTCGAGGATCTCGCTCACCACGCGCACCGTGTAGGGGAACTCCTCGTGGCTCGGCATCATCCGGACCAGAGCACGTTCCGCGAGCGCTCCGTGCCCGATCTCTCGACGAGCCGGGCCGCGCATGGGCTTCGTCTCGCCCGTGCAGAAGGGCGGGAAGTTGTAGTGGAGCATGAATCGCTTCCACGACTCGCCCGTGAGAGCGTCGATCTTCTGCTCGTCGCTGGCGGTGCCGAGGGTCGCAGTGACGATCGCCTGCGTCTCGCCGCGCTGAAAGAGCGCCGAGCCGTGCGTGCGCGGCAGCATGCCCGCCTCGCACGAGATGGGGCGAATGGTCCTACCGTCGCGTCCGTCGATGCGCTTGCCGGTGTCAAGCACCATGTTGCGCACGACCACGGCCTTGCGGTTTTCGACCTCGCCCTTGATGAGCTTCTCGTTTTCGGCGAACTTCTCCTCGCCCAGCTCGCTCGTCAGCGTCGCCACGACCTCGCTCTTAATCTCGCCGTAGGCGTCGTAGCGCGCGTGCTTTTCCTTGATCACGCAGGCGGTGCGCAGCTTGTCGTCGGCGATTTCGGCCACACGACGGGCGATGTTCTCGTCCAGCGACGGCACGGAGAATTCGCGCTTCGGCTTGCCGACGGCAGCCGCGATCTTTTCGATCAGCTCGATGATCGTCTTGCACTGCTGATGGGCGAACTCGAGAGCGTCGATGATGTCCGCTTCACTCGCTTCGTCAGCACCACCTTCGACCATCATGATGGCGTCTTTGCTGCACGCCACGACGAGGTCGATGTCCGCCTGCTCGCTCTGCTCGAAGGTCGGGAACGGCACGAACTGGCCATCGACGCGAGCCACCCGGATGCCGGCAATGGGCCCGCTCCAGGGGATGTCCGAAATCGCCAGCGCGCAGCTCGCGCCCGTGAGCGCCAGCACGTCGGTCGGGTTGACCTTGTCAGCGCTGAGCACCGTGGCGATGACCTGGGTGTCCTTCTTGTACCCCTTCGGAAAGAGGGGGCGCAGAGGACGGTCCATCACGCGGGCGGCGAGGACTTCGTAGTCGCGCAGGCGGCCTTCGCGCTTGAAGAAGCCACCGGGGATTTTGCCGGCGGCATACGTCTTTTCGACGTACTCGCAGGTCAGCGGAAAGAAATCGAGGCCGGGACGCTCCGAGGTGGAGACGGCGGTCACGAGCACGGTGCTGTCACCGAAGGTGATCAGGCAGGAACCGTGCGCTTGCTTGGCGAGTCGGCCCGTCTCGAAGGTGAGCGGGCGATCGCCGATCATGACGGATTCACGTACGAACATTGTCGTGGGCGCTCCTTGGCGCGGAGGCTGCTGCGTGCAGCAATACGCCGGTGAAAAGCGCCTACGACTTCACCCTCGGTTCCTGAAAGCGAACGGGGCCCTGCACCATGACACCCAAGGAGGACCGGCTCACTCGCACGAAGCGAAGTTGAAGAAGGCGCTTCGGTACCGGAAGCTCAGTTGTCGCGTGAGGCTCCCCCCACACGAAAAAAAGGGATCCGCTTACTTGCGGATCCCGAGGGACGCGATCACCTTGCGGTAGCGCTCCACATCGGAACGCTTCAGGTAATCGAGCAGACGACGACGCTGGCCGACCAGCTTGAGCAGGCCGCGCCGCGAGTGGTGGTCCTTCTTGTGGACCTTGAAGTGCTCGGTCAGATACGTGATGCGCTGGGTGAGAAGCGCAACCTGGACTTCGGGCGACCCCGTGTCGTTCTCGTGCTGCCGGTATTCGTCGATGACGCGCCCTTTGGCGCCTGGTTCCAGAGGCATAGTGAGTTCCTCAAATCGATGTCGTTTTGGGGTCGCGGAGTATACGCGTGGGTCTCAGCCGGTCAACTCGACTGGCTCGACAAGTGGTCAGTCTTTGATCCTCAACGGGTGATCAGTCTTCGCCCTTCGGCTGTCAACCAGGCAGCAGGCCCCCGCATTCCAGCTTTTCGCGTCGAAAATGGCCGGCTTCTGCCCCCCCGATTCGGGGCACCGCAAAAAAAACACCGGCCGGTGTCTAGCGCTGTCGCTCGTGTGCGATGGCCAAAGCCGCCGCCGCCGCGTCCCCCGGATCGAGAAGGTCTGCGAGTCGGGGGGCGAATCGCTCCGCGAGGCCCTGTTCCAGCTCGTGAGCGGTCGATGCCTCGAACGCAGTGGCTGCGGCGTCCTGGGCCTCTTCCAGTGTGACGCGTCCGAGCGCTGCCTTCACCTCGGGGATGGCGGAGGCCTCCATGCTCAGGTTCCGAAGGCCCATCCCCACGAGCAGGATCGCCGCGAGCGGGTCGCTCGCCATGGCGCCGCACACACTCACGGGCCGATGGCGGAAACTCCCCGCCTGAATGACCCCCTTGATGAGACGCAGGATGGCCGGGTCGAAAAAGCTCGCGAGGCGGGCGAGCTCTCGGCTCGTCCGATCCACCGCGAGGGCGTATTGCACGAGGTCGTTCGTGCCGATGCTCAAGAACTCTGCCTCGCGCGCAAACTCGTCAGCGAGGATCGCGGCGGAAGGGACTTCCACCATGCAGCCGAGCGGGATGTAGTCGGCATGGGGGTGGCCAGCCCGGTCTACCTCCATCACCGCCTCGCTCATCAGAGCGCGCACAGCTCGAAACTCGCTGACGCACGCTACCATCGGGATCATGATCCGCACGGCGCCGTGCGCCGATGCCCGCACCATTGCGCGAAGCTGCGTCTTGAAGAGCTCCGGTTGCTCGAGACCGAGGCGAACCGCTCGAAGACCAAGGGCCGGATTCATTTCGCGCGGCGTCTTGAAGGTCGAGACGAATTTGTCGCCGCCAATGTCGAAGCTCCGAAGCGTCACGGGGAGCGGCGCCATCGTCTCAACGACCTTCCGATACGTCTCGTACTGCTCTTCTTCGTTCGGCAGGGTTTTGCGGTCGACGTACAAGAACTCGGTTCGATAAAGCCCGATGCCCCGTGCCCCGTGATCCAAGGCGATCGTCGCCTCCATCGCGAGCTCGATGTTCGCCTGGACGTTGACGGGTTCGCCGTCGTGCGTTCGCGCCGGCTCGTCCTTCAGCTCCCGCAGCCCACGAGCGACCGCGTAGTAGCGCTCTGCCCGAAGCTGCGCCTCCCCCAATGCGTCGTCGCTTGGGGAGACGATCACTTTGCCGTGCACTCCATCGACCACCACCCGGTCGCCATTCCCAACGTGGGAAAGGATGCCAGCGGCCCCGACCACGGCAGGTATCTCGAGAGCACGAGCCAGGATTGCCGTATGGCTCGTCCTCGTCCCGATCTCGGTGACCATTCCGAGGATCCGCTCCTTGTTCAGGGTGGCCGTCTCGGCCGGCGACAGATCGCGCGCAACCAGGATGACAGGTTCGGCGTTCTCCGAGAGAGCGATCGGATTGTGATCCCCCGTGAGCCCCCGCATGATCCGGTCGCGAATGAACTCCACGTCGTGGCTTCGCTCCACGAGGTACGGATCGTCTGCATCCCGGAGCTGGCTCGACATCTCGCGGACGGCTTCGTCGAGGGCCCATTCGGCGCATTGATGATCGATTCGAACGCGCCGCTCGACCTCGTCGCGAAGAGTCGGATCGCCGGTCATCATGACGTACGCCTCGAGAATCGACGTCTCGGCAGGTCCGGCAGTCGTGCGCAGCTTGTCGGCGACCTCGCGCAACCCCTGCGCCGCCGCAGCCACCGCAGCGTCGAACCGAGCCATCTCCTCGTCGGATTGATGGTTCCGGATGCGACGATGCACCGGTCCAGCTCGGCCGGTGTCCACCACCACGGCCTGCCCGATAGCGAACCCCGCGGCTCCGCCGATCCCGTCGAATTCCGCCTGGGGCGGGAGGCTCGAGCGCCTCTCTTCTTTGACGGATGAGCTCACTCGGTCAGTCCTCCTCACCGAAGCGGTTTGCGATCAGTTCGCCGATTCCGGCAACGGCATCCTGAGCGCATTCGCCAATTGCCTCGACGTTGATGCGCGTTCCTTTCGATCCGCAGAGCAGAAGCACCCCCATCACGCTCTTGCCATTCGCTTCCTGACCCTCGCGACTCAGGATCACCTCACAAGGAAAGCTGGATGCCAACTGCACCAACCGACTGGCCGCTCGCGCGTGAAGCCCAAGCCGGTTGACGATTTCGAATGTGCCCTTGGCTCTCTCGTCCGCCATCGAAAGCTCATCCTACCCCGGTCTCGCCCGGAGCCCATAGCTAGTTCCCGGCGGGTGCATGGCTCCGGACCTCGTGGGCCCCTGACAGGGCGAGGGCCCACGAGGTCCTCCGTTGCCATCACTCACGCCGGCTAGCAGTTGTTTTCTCGGGGTCTTTGCAAAGACCCCGCCCTACCGCTGCGCGGCAGGGGCCCACCCCAAAACCGCTGCGCGAGACATTGCCCAGCTGCCGGCAGGGTTCGCCCCAAGACCGCTTCGCGACACGTTGCCGTCGCTTTTCGCCGTGAAACTAGCTACGTTCGAGACGGATGGTCGTGATCTGCTCCGGCTCCGGCGCGCTGCGGGGCGGCGGGCCGCTGCGGGGCGTCCGCTCGCCGGACGTCGCGATGCGCCGCCGTGACACGCAGGGGCTGCCGCCGAGACAACTCGGCCGCCAAGTGCTCCGCCAAGGCGACGGAGCGATGCCGGCCTCCCGTACAGCCGATGGCCACCGTCAGGTAGCTCTTCCCTTCCCGCTCGAATCGCGGCAGGCAAAACTCGAGCAGCGGCAGGATCCGTTCGACCAACGCTTGCGCCTCGGGACTCGAGAGCACGTAGTCCCGCACCGGTTGGTCGAGCCCGGACAGTGGTCGAAGCGCTTCCTCGAAGTAAGGATTTCTGAGGAAGCGAACGTCGAAAACCAAATCGGCGTCGCTCGGCGGTCCATACTTGAAACCGAACGACACGATGCGTGAGCTCATCCGAGCTTCGTCGCCCGTGCCCGGTCCAAACATCGCCACGACCTGACGCCGCAGTTCGTGCACGCTGAGCCCGGTACTGTCGACGATCGCGCTGGCTCGAGACCGAAGTGCCACGAGGAGATCCCGCTCGAGACGAATTCCGTCGAGCACCGCGGGCGCGGTCGTCCCCGAATCGACCACGGCGGAGTTCAAAGGGTGCGGACGTCGTGTGGTGCTGTAGCGCCGGAGCAACAGTTCGTCGGCCGCGTCCAAGAAGAGCACGCGCACGTCGTAGCGTGCATCGGTCGTGAGCACGTCCAGAACGCTGGTCGCTTCCTCGAGGTACGACCGGACACGCACATCGATTCCGAGGGCGACCCGCCGGATCCCCGCCTTCTCAATCGCCTCCAGAGTGGCTGAAACGACCGGCGAAGGCAGATTGTCGACGCAAAAGAAGCCCAGGTCTTCGAGGGCGTGCACCGCAGTCGACTTCCCTGCTCCGCTCAGACCCGTGACGACGACCACGAGCACCTTGTCCTCAGTCATCGTGCTCTCCCGACGGCCAGTTCGACGAAGGCCGGCGCCCCGGCGGCGGTGCCGAACTCTCGGTCACCTGTCGGGGGTACTGGAGCATTTCGCGGCGAGAGTCGGCGTCTCGCATGCCTCGCTCGATGCGATCGACCAGATCCTTGGCTGGATGATGCCCAGCGCGTCGCAAAAGCTCGTTGCGTGCCGCGATCTCGATGATGGAGCTCATGTTGCGCCCTGGCTGAATGGGAAGGCGCACTTCCCGGATCGGAACCCCCAACACTTCGAAGCGCCGATCCTCGAGGCCGATCCGATCGTAGCTGGCGTTTGGCTGCCAGAGTTCCAAGCGCACTACCAGATCGATGCGCTTGCGCTCACGAACCGAAGTCACGCCGTAGAGATCCTTGATGTTCAGGATTCCGAGGCCGCGAACCTCCATGTGATGCCTGAGGGGCTCCGCCGCTTCCCCGAACACCATGCCGGGTGGTCGATAGTCCGCCTCGATGACGTCGTCGGCGACCAAGCGGTGTCCACGCATGACGAGCTCGAGCGCGCACTCGCTCTTTCCAATTCCGCTCTTGCCGAGGAGGAGGACGCCCACCTCGAAAATGTCGATGAGCACTCCGTGAATGCGCGTGCGAGGCGCGAGAAGCTCGTCGAGCATGGTGTGGATCGCCGTGATGGCGATGGATGATCTCTCCTGACAGGAAACGAGCGGCGTCTTCGTCCGTTCTGCCTCCCGTACGAAAGCCGCCGGGGGCGGAGCGCCACGCGTGACCACCACGCATGCCAGGGAAACGCTGAAGAAATTCCGAGCCGCTTCGGCCTGCGCATCCGGCGAGATCGCCTCGACGTAGCTGAGCTCGGTTTCTCCAAGCACCTGGATACGAGTGGGTACGACCCCGTGCAGGTGCCCCACCAGGGCGAGTCCGGACTTCTGAATTCTCGGGTGCGAAACGACCCGATCCAGGCCCTCATGCCCCGCGACGATCTTCACGTCCAGCCCGAGGGCTGTCCCCGTCACGATTCGGCCGACCGGGACGCCGCCAACGGTCGACGGTGGGTCGTACACTGTCATGTTGTGGTGTCCCCTCCCCGCCACGGAGGCGTCAACCGAGTGACTTGTCGCGTTCTTCGATCAGGGAGAAGGCCTGCGCGGCTCCCGCTGATTCAAGCAGACTGCGCCGGGTCTCGGGGCTGCGCAAGAGTCGCGAGATGCGCGCAAGAATTTTCAGATGCTCGCTCGTCGCCTTTTTGGGTCCCACGACTCCGAAGATGATGCAAGCATCCTCCCCATCGATTGCTTCGAAGGGGACCCCGCGAGGGCAAAGGAGCAGTGCTGCCGTTTGCTGCGTAACGCTCTCGATCGACGTGTGGGGGATGGCAACTCCGTCACCGATCCCCGTGCTCTGAAGGGCTTCGCGTTCCTCGAGCAGGCGCTCGACGGTATCACTCGGTACATCGAGGGCAGGTGACAGGAGCCCCGCGAGCTGGTGGAGGGCCTGTCGCTTGTCCCTCACGCACTGCCCCTGAGGATCGACGACAATTCGGGTTTCGGACAGGATGTCGCAGAGTCGCATCGCGCCTCGAGGGACGGAAGGCGGCCGGCCTGGACGGCCGAGGCTTCGTGGCCTTCTTACTATCTCGGCTCCCCGTTGCAACAGCGCCGGCACGACAAAAGCGACGCCGTGACGACAGCCTCCATTCGTGACGAACGGGCCGGTCCCCCCCGTTCGCTCGAGTCTTCCCCGTTTTGGGACGAGCCGGTTCCGCGGCATCCCCGCCGCTACCGGGTCGGTTCCGTCACGAAACCGTCGGCGCGAAGCCCGCTCCGACCCCCCTGTCCACCGCCGCCAAGCGGGCCCCAGCGGAACGCACAAAACACGCGGGCCGAACCGCTCACGCCCGAAAGTGGACGGATGCAGCTCGGCCCGATCAGCGAGACTGCGCCGCGACCGCGAACGACCTCAGCGCACCTCGCGGTCAGCGACTGGGTTCAGCGAGCTCCATTTCGACGGGCTCCGGCTGACCGCCTCGCAGGGTCTCTCCACTGCGACGGCGCTTGGCCTGGGCCGCGCCCTTCGAGCCGCGAATCTGCCGCTCGAGCTTGTCCATCACGTTGTCGATGGACGCGTACATGTCACCGCTCACGTCGTTCGCTTCGACGTGGGTCGAACCGCTCGCGATCTGCGCCTCGACTCCATGCTCGAGTTTCTCGAGGGAGAGCGTGACCCGAGCCGTCATGGGTTGGCGTAAGAACTTCTGAAGCTTGGCAACCTTCGCTTGAGCGTATTCCTTGATGGCTTCGCTCGGTTCCATGTGCCGGAAGGTAATCGTGACATTCATACGCACTCCTTTGCGGTTGGGGACGACGTTGCTTGACGCAACGGGGTGATGGCGACGCGCTCAGGCCAAGCGGGCAGCGCGTCCGAAACCAAGGGATCGATGCGGCGCCCGCAGAAGCGTTCACGCTTCGGGGCTCGATCGTTTTCATCTGCCGCATGACGAGGACAACCCGTGACCCCAGCGCCCCATTCCAACGACGAGGCACTCTTGGGACGCTTTGTCGCTGGCACACGACCGTGAGCCTCGAGCATCGTTTTTCCCGTGCAGCGGAACTCGCCTGCGGGGCCCAGATAGAGTGGAACCCTCCACTCCGGTGTCCGGTGAGTGGAGCAGCAGCCAGGGTCCCGAGGCGTCAACGAGTTTAGTATAGGCCCGAAAGAACCGATTCAGGCGAGATTTCCCGGGTTGCGCAGATTTTTCCGCGAGTGCCGGCGCCGCGCCGGCCCGACGATGAATTTGCGCGGCCGATGCTTGCGAGTTCGCGCATCTGGCGCAACGCGCGGGCACTGCGCGACCTTCCGCACCAGCCCTTGCTCAGCTTGCCCGAAACGCGCGAGCGACCTCTCGAGGCCAACCGATCCGAGAGTGTTTCGCCCCCCGCTCACCGGGCCCATGACCGGAGCCCCTCCCATGTCAGCGGCTCACCACCGGCGTCCCTTCGTCTCGGCCTGCGGTACTTCGGCTAAGGGTAAAGCGAAATGTGCCCCGAAACACCGCCGGTATCTTAACGGACCAGGACGCCCGTCAAGCTTGGGTTTTGGCTTCGTTTTCTCTGCGCTCCGGTGCTCAAGTACCCACGTACGTTCCGCTCC
>JBNKGC010000014.1:0-54148 GCA_050289625.1 Polyangiaceae bacterium
CGAGCACCCGGGGCCGCTCCTGCCGAGGTGGGCGGGAGTGCGCTGCGAGAGTGCTCTCTTGGCTCTAGCCATGCTTGTCTCGCTGGTGGGGGTGGGCTGCTCGCTCGATCGTTCGGGAAGTCACGGCGAGCGGGGCGCCCAGAAGACGGCAGCGCCCGTCGCGCCACGCCCATTTTCGGCGCAAACGCAGCTCGCAGACGGTCAGGTCCGCGGGGTGACGGCAGCGCGTGGGGAGCTGAGCATCCAAGTCGAAAAGGTCACGCCGAGACGTGTCGCGATTCGCTGGCCAAAAGTCCCGGGGAGCACTGGTTACGAGATCTGGTTGAGTCCCGACCCTCCCTCGCCGGAGGGGACGGTTCACCGAGCCGTCCGTGTGGCAGAGCGGGCACAGAGCGACGAGCCCGCCTTCGTTCTCGGGGACCTCCCCCCAGACACCCACACCTTCCTTCAGGTGCGAGCCCTCCGCGAAAAGGCGCCACCGATTTGGGGAGCGGTCCACATCCACTTGCCCAAAGCAGAGCTCGAGCCGTCGAGCGCCGGACTCGTATCGGTACACCTGGTGGCTCCGGACGTCCTGCTCTTGGTCCTCAGACAAAGCGACCTGCACCTGGAAGGCCGCAGTCTCGAGGGCGATCTCGGTTCCGCTTGGCAGGGCGGGACGTGGAGCGTCCGCCGAGCCAACGGGACGCAGCTCCGGGTGGAGCGAGTGATGCGCGAAAGTCTGGTGGCTGGCCAGGGGAACCTGCGCGTCGGGTTCGGGGAGCACTCGGATCCGACTGTGCATGTGGAGCATCGACTCTACCTGGACCTGGACGCTCCGATCGGGCGCTCCGAGGTACTCGATGTCCGGCATCGGGGTCACGACGCGACGAACCTGCGCGTTACGCTGCCGTACAGCGACCACTATCTGGAAACACCGGTCATTCAGCTCAACCAGGTAGGGTACAACCCGCGCGCCACCGAGCGCTGGGCGTACGTCTACGGTTGGCTGGGTGATGGAGGCAAGCTCGATTTGCGGCGTCTGCCGTCCCGCGCCGACGTTCTCGTCGAACCGACCGATGCTCTGGTGCCCCGTCAGACGGAGCAGAGCGCCCTCGAAGTCGTGCGACGCACCGCCGACACGTCCGACGTGGTGTCCGACGTCGCCCAGATCGATCTGTCCCAGGTGCCCCCAGCGGAGGGACGTCGCTACCGCGTGCATCTGCCCGGGGTCGGTGTCTCCTATCCCACGAGCGTCAGTGAGCAAGCCAGCTTCAAGGCGTTCTTCACTGTCGCCCGTGGTCTCTTCCACAACCGTTTCTGCGGGGACCTCCGGGCGGACGTGACCGAATGGAGCCGTCCCCCGGACCACTGCGAAGCCTTCCTGGTCGGAGGGCGGACGCACGGCTTCTTTCCCGAAGGCACCGCCCACCGTGCTCGACATCCACTGCGCGGAGGCCACCACGACGCGGGGGACTTCGACATCCGTCCCATGCACGTGTTGGTCGCCCAGCAACTGATGCGCGCCTACGAGCTCGCACCTTCGAACTTCACCGACGGACAGCTCTTGTTGCCCGAGAGTGGCAACACGATTCCCGATCTACTCGACGAAGCCCTCTGGAGCCTCGAGGCATGGCGTGCCCTGCAGAACCCTGACGGAAGCGTTCGCCTCGGGGTAGAGAGCACGAGCCACCCGCGCGGATACTATCTGGCGAACGAAGATGAGCTTCCCTACTTCGCCTACGACGCGACGAGCAGCCACTCGGCCTACGTGGCCGCCTTGTTCGCCCAGGCCGCCTATTTGCTGAGACCGTACGATGCAAAGCGGGCCGAGGGCTTCGCGCAAGCCGCTCAGCGCGCTTACGATAGCGCCCGCAAGAGCTCCGCGCCCAAGGAGTACCTCGCGTATGCGGCGGGAGAGCTGGCACGCCTTTCAGAGAAACCAGCCCCACGCTGGATGTTCGAGCGCCTGTGGCGTGACGTCGATCAGCACGGGCGCGGTCTCTTCGATCACATGCTTCCCGCCTTCCGAATCTATCCGGGTAGCTTCGAGTCCCAGTACCCTGCCATGCCCGACTTCGTGATGGGCTATCTCGGCTCGACAGACGCATCGCCGACGATTCGCAAGACGTCGCTCGCTCATCTGGAGGAACTGGCGGGCTCCGCGTCCGAACTTTTCCTCCTTTCCACACAGCCGCACCGGAGCGGACGCCTCCCCGGCAGTCGCCCCGACTGGGGTCTCGACTCGAGCCAGGGACGATTTCTCGACGGCGTCTATCAACGCCTTTCGCTCGAAAACCTGCCGCCGAAAGTCCGTCAGAACTACTTCAACGCCATGAGCCTGGCCGCCGACTACATGCTCGGTGCCAATCCGAGCGGAACAACGTACATCACGGGGCTCGGTTCACGCAGCCCTCGGCAGCCCCTCCACCTGGACTCGATCGCCCTTTCGGTCACGCGGGGCCTCGGACCGGTGCCCGGCCTCGTGGTGTACGGTCCGGTCGAATCGATGCCTCGGGCGCCGTACTACCGCGCCATCCGCGCCGCTTTTCATCCCCGCTTCGAAAAACGCCCGCTGGCTCTGCGCCGGGCCGACGCTGCACAAGCGGTGAACATGAGCGAGTTCAGTGTCTGGGAAACTCAGGTGCCCACGGTCCTTCTGTTCGCGGCGCTCCTCGGAAGCCATCAAAAACCCTGGCCCGAACTCGCCGCAGGTCACCCGCAGCACCGAAGTCCGCTGCCACCTCATAATTTTTAGGGGGGCTTTCCCAGCCCCCCTCGTCGCGGCGAGTGAATCGCCGCTCCTCACCCCCAACTCCCGTCTCCGCTCCCGCGGCTCGCTAGTCGCTCGCCGGGGGTGCTCGACGCCTCGTCACTCCTCGGCCTTTGGCCTCGCGTGCCTCGGGCGCGCATTGCTTCGCTCGCGCGTGTGCTTCAGGCCACCACCGACGCCCATGCAAAGCAAAGGGACGTCGAGCCGCGCGAGGTTTCTGTCGATCCACTCCTCCTGACGCGGGTTGCCCATGGCCACGAGCAAGAGGTCGGGTTGCGCTCGATTGATGGCACGAACCACCCGCGGCGACGTTTCCTCGTTGACGTAACCATGATGCCATCCCGCCACGCGCCACCCCGGGTAGCACTGTCGAAGGCGACCCACGGTGCGGGCCAGGACGTCCGGTCGTGCTCCGAGCAGAAAGATGCGGAGACCCCGCTCCATTTGTTGGGCACGTTCCATGAAATAGGGCACGAGATCAGTCCCGTTGACGTTGGCTCGCAGACTGACTCCGTGGAGCGTTCGCACCGCCCATCGCACCCCTGTACCATCACCGAACACGCAGTCAGCTCTTCGCAGCACCTCTCGATAAGCGGAGGAATCGTGCGCACAGTTCAGCGTGTGCGCGTTGGCGAAGTAGACGGAGCGAGCCCGGTCGTGCCTCTCCAGAAAGCTATCGAGCAAGTCCGCGGCCTCATCGTATTCGGAGTCCGCGACCGGCACCTCGAACACAGGAATCCGACGTTCGGCGAGCTTCGCCTCTCTCCTGCTGATGGGTACGTTCATCCTGCCCTCCTCACCCGCGGGTAAACACCGAGTCGTCGATACAGAGCGAGCAGCGAATCGGCGCGCCTGCGCCAAGTGAACTCGTCTCGCGCTCTCCTCGAACCTTCGGCGGCTAGACGACGCCGCTCCGTGGGGTCATCCAGAAGCTCCGTGAGAACGCCTTTCAGCGCCTCGACGTCCCCCGGTGGAAAGAGTCGCCCGCCGTGGCCTCCTCGAAGCAACCAGCGCGGCCCTCCGACGTCCGCCGCGACGAGGCACACTCCTGCTGCCCACGCCTCGAGGCAGCTCAAACCAAACGGCTCGTGCCGACTCGGAAGTACGGCGATATCCGCCGCAGCGAGCACGTCGGGCACGTCACACGATGGAAGGGCGTCGACTACTCGCAGGCGCTCTGCGTCGCTTCCCGCGATCTGGCACAGGGAAGCGGCGTACCCCGGCTCTGTCTCGGGTCCGACGAGAGCCAGGTGGGTGCGACGATCGGGGAGCCTCCGAAATGCCTGCACCAGCGTTCGTTGATCTTTCTGAGAGTCGAGCCGCGCCACGCAAGCAACGAGGGGGCTTCCCTTCGGCACCTGGAGCAGCTCCCGCCCTCGATCCGCCGAGCCTTTCTCGAAGGCCTCGACGTTGACGCCCCCCGGGAGCAGCACGACTTCGGGCCCACGCAGACGCTCACGACACAGCTCGTATTCCTCGATGCCAACGCAGACCACCGCGTCCATGCGTTCGAGCAGCGATCGGGTACGCCACCACCCCGAGAGCACCTTGCCCCACGGTAGGCCACCGGGCGGCGCTCGGTCGTCACGGGCGGCGGTTCGAAGGCGTTCCTCAGAGGGCACGGCGAAGTGACCACCGTGCAAGCTGAGGACACACGGAACCTGGCGACGCCGCGCCACCGCGAGACACTGCGCGGCGAGGCGATTTCCGGTATGGCAGTGGACGAGCGCGAGATCTCGGACCTCACTCAGGCGCCGGGCCAGCGCGAAGCTCACCAGGTTTCCGCCTTTGCGATCGTAGAGCTCGCGACGAGCCTCGCTGAGCGGCCACTCTGGGTAGAAGTAGCCGAAGCGAGTGACCGCCACGTCCCCCAGTGCCCAGTTCGGTGACGCGTCGAGGGCGCGTGTCGTCAGAACTCGCTGACGCAAACCACTTTCCTCGAGGAGCGGTAGGGTCTCCGCCAAAACGCGCTCCGTCCCTCCCCACGCACGGGGCGTGAGACGCCGCGGTACATGCACCACCGTCGTCATGACGCTCCGAGCCCCAGAGTCGAACGCACGAGGGGTGCCAGTCCGGTCAGAGACTGACACTCGCTCGGCAACGGATGGTCCGATGCCAAGGCTGCTCGGGCGGAGGCCGCGTGCACCGAGTAGCCGTGCATGCCGCGGGCAGCGCCACCCAGAAAGCTGGGCGCGAACATGACACCCTCGTCGAGAACGAAAATGGCATCGCCATAAGCATCGCCGGTGGGCGCCGCCGCTCGCTCGAGGGCCCCGGCGTCCA
Organism: Polyangiaceae bacterium; assembly: GCA_050289625.1. Classification (GTDB taxonomy): domain Bacteria; phylum Myxococcota_A; class Polyangia; order Polyangiales; family Polyangiaceae; genus NIC37A-2. The sequence continues at coordinate 5,036 of JBNKGC010000014.1, forward strand.
TCCAGGTTCCCGGCCACCGCGTCTCGTCGAGCAGCGTGCGAGCACGCTCGAGCGCGCCGACCTCGCCCCACAAGCGGAGCATGGTGCTGTCGACAAAGGCGCGAGTGCTATCTCCGAGGTTCGGCAAGAGCGCCCGCGGATCGACCGTTGCCACGACGTCTGCCATGCCGTGATCGCCGATGACGAAGGTCGAGACGTCGTCCCCGCCGGAGGACATCTGCAGGCGCGCACGGTCGATGTTTCGCGCGATGCGGTCCACCGCCGCGTCGGCACCTCGCCCGGCGTTCCCCTCGGCGTGCAAGACGGCGTCGAGCTCCGCTGCGTAGAGAAAGGCCAGGTCCGGCTTCTGCCGCTCGAGCGCGTCGTGGGTGTCGATCCACCGCTGGGGCTCGGCGATTTGCCACGGGCTGGCGTAGACCGAGAGTCCTGCCTCCCGCGCTTCGGCGAGAAAAGTCGTCGCGCCACCGATCGTAGGTGACTGAAACAAGTCGTCGCGCTCAGGAAGGGACAGCCATCCGAAATGTTCGGGAGGCACCTTGTGCAGCGCCACGTAACCGCTCAAGTCGTTGCGCCAGGAAAGCCAGCGTTCCGCCAGCCTTCGTACCGAGTGGCGCTCGTGCAGTGGGCGTGGCAAGAGACCCAACCAGCGCAGAGGACTCAAGATGTGTCTCTCGCCGGCGCGATGCGCCGTGAACAAACACATCCGCCCGTGCACGGCTGGAGGCTGTCCCGTGAGGACCGTCGGCAGAGCTCCCGAGGTGTAGCCGAGCACACCTCCGACCGAACGATGGTGCTGCAAGAAGCCTAGCCGCCGTCCGAACCGCTCGAGCTGGAGCGGCCCGAAGGCGTCGACGAACACCACGAGCGTCTTTCGAGCCATTTCTTCGATCCTTCGGTGTCCCGAAGAACGAACGACGTCTCACCACACCCGCGCACCCCACCCTCCCGACTTGGGACACGGCCTCCGACGCGACTCGTGCCGCGACAATGTGCACGACTTGGGCAAGGGCAACCGTTTCCTGATCCCGCGGAGGCGCGAATGAGTGAACGGCCCAAGGTCACCGTCGGAATCCCGGTCTTCAACGGAGAAAACTTCCTCGAGAGGGCGATTGCCTCGATCTTGGGGCAGACGTTCGAGCACTTCGAGCTCGTCATCTCGGACAACGCGTCCACAGATGGGACACGTCGGATCTGTGAGGCCTTCGCGTCACGCGACGACCGGGTTCGCTACATCCGACAGGAGGCGAACCTCGGCGCAGCGGCTAACTTCAATCTTCTCGTCGACGAAGCCCGGGGCGAGTACTTCAAGTGGGCCGCTCACGACGACCTGATCGAACCCGAGTATCTCGAGACCTGCGTCCAAGTGCTCGACACCCATCCCGGCGTGACCCTCGCCCACCCGAAAGCCGAGGTCATCGACGCCGAGGGGCGCATCGTGGAGCTGTACTCAGAGCGCCTGCAAACCGACTCGAGCGACGCGGGAGTGAGGTTTCGTGAGCTCCTCTTGTCGTGGCACCGCTGCTACGAAATCTTCGGTCTATTTCGCAGGAAGGCACTTCTCCAAACGGATCTGCTCGATGGATTCTGGGGTGCAGACCGCACGCTCCTCCAGGAGGTCGCTCTTCTCGGACCGTTCTTCGAGATCCCGCTTCCACTCTTTCACCCGCGAAAGCACGGGGATCAGTCGATCACGAAGATGCGGGGCAACGACGTGGAGCGAACCTACTGGAGCAACAGCACGGCGACGGGAAAGATCGTATTTCCAGCGTGGAACGTCGTTCTCGGCAACTTGAAACTCCTTCGCAAGTGCGAAATGCCAGTCACAGAAAAGGCGCGTCTCTACGGCTACGTGGGCAGTTGGTCCAAGCAACACTGGCGCGACTTGGCCCGCGACCTCAGTCGAGCATCACGAGAGGCCGTCGCTCGAGGCAGCGATCGCTCGCCGGACTGAATCCACCAAGTCCAGTCGGCTCCCAAGAATCGGTGACGTGAATGCGCATTCTGGCAGTCTGCAATCTATTTCCTCCGTACGTCTCTGGCGGCAACGAGATCCGGTTTCGGCAAATCCTCGAAGCCCTTTCCGAACGACACGAGGTACGAGTGCTCACGAGCCTCGCCCCGCGCGAGGCAGGCGCCCTTCCCGAACCTTGGATCCATCGCGAACTCGAGCAGTCCGTCGCCTACCCGAAGCCGCTTACGCATCAGCGCCTCTACTACGCGAGGGAACTCTGGACGGGTCACCACAACCACCGAGTCGCCAAACGACATATCGAGGAGTTCGCGCCGGACGTGGTGTACGTGAGCGACACGAAGAGGACTTTTCTCGGACCGGCCCATGCTGCTCGCGAGCGGCGCGTTCCCGTGGTCTGGGACATCACCGACACGTCACTAGCCTCCTATCTTCGGCGGTCCGTGATACGCCGCGCGACTCCGTGGACGAGCCTCCGCGGGCTTTCATTTCGCCACGCGATCGCCATCTCACGCTACATCCGCGACACTCTCGTGGAGCGAGGCGTGCTCGACGTGCGAGCGACCTACATCAACCAGGGTGTCGATCTCTCGGTCTTCCAGAACTCACCTCCCGCGGAAGAAGACCGCCCGTTTGGGAAGCTCCTCTTCGTCGGCACCTTGATCCCTCAAAAAGGATTACACGTCGTGCTACGAGGACTCGATCGCCTCGTACGCAATCAGGCGTCGGATGGCAAAAGCGGTCGCACACCATCGGGTTTGCGAGCCCCCGGCGACTCGAACCACTATCGCCTCACGGTGTGCGGGGATAGCGGCGACACCGCGTACAAGGAGATGATTCGCGAGTTCGTTCGCGCCCAAGGCTTGGAAAACAACGTGGACTTCCTGGGACGCGTTCACAACTCCGAGCTTCCATCCCTCTACAGGCGGCATGACGCGTACGTCTTCTCTTCGATTTGGCCGGAGCCGTTTGCGACAACTCCACTGGAGGCCATGGCTTCGGGCTGCCCGGTGATCGGAACCGCGGTTGGCGGGCAGCGAGACTTCTTCCGCCACGACCAGAACTGCCTCGTCTACGGTGCCGAGGACGATCGGGATCTCGCTGAAAAGGTGGAGATGATCGCCGAGCCAACCCGACGACGTCGTATTCGCGACGCTGCTCTCGCCGAAGTGCACAAGGACTTCAGCTTCCCCGACTACGTGAGACGCGTCGAAGTCGTGCTCGATCGGGCAGTTCGAACTTCAGCCCTGAGTTCCGAGACCCGAGGGCGAGGGCCCTGGTCAGCGGCTTGGAACCCCGGCAAGGCGACCGCGAAGCCGCTCGACCACGTACTTGCGCTCTTCCGGAGCGAACCCAATCCACCAAAAAGACAACCAGAATACGACGACGTTCAGAACTTCCAAGAGGGCTACCTCGAGGAGTGAATCGATCGTCCAGACTCGCCGGATGGCGTGCTGAACGCCAACCATCACGAGCGCTGGAATCACGCTGGGGAACACGGTTTGACGATAGAAGCGAGCCACGGACACCCCGAAACGCTTCTGCAGGCGCGGCTGCACCAGGCACAGGTCTGTGGCCAACGGTCCGACGAGTGTTGCTGCTGCGACCCCCGCAAGTCCGAGCTCCTTCACCAGCCCGACGCTGAGGGCGAGGTTCAAGGACTGCCCGAGCAGCATGGCCAGAGCCAAAAACCGATGCTCCCCTCGCATGCTGAGCTGGCTTTGGGAATTGCCGTGAATGAGCCCGGCGAGACTCGCCGCGAGAAGAAGCTGAAGGGGGATCACCGTCCCCAGGAAGTCGGGGCTGACCCATGTCACGACGAGTGGTTCGGCGAGAACGGCGCAGCCGACCATCAGCGGAGTAGCAAAGGCGACCGTGAAGCGACTGCCCGTCAGCCAGACCCGGCGCAGGCGCTCCTCCGCACCAGCACTGTGGAGTTCGGCCACAACCGGAGTCAGTGTCCGCACGATCTGCAGGCAGAAGGTCCGTGCTTGGTCGCTCACCCGAAGGGCAATTCCGTAGAGGGCGACTGCGGTCAGAGGCATTGCCCAGTTGACGACGAACATGTCAACGCGCGTGCCGACCAACGCCGCGATCTGAATCAACATCAAGTAGGCCGAAAAACCCCAAATTTCGCGCAGGATCCTGAAGTCGAAATAGCTGGGTCGAATCGCCAACTCTCCGCGCATCGCGAAGGCGCAGTGCAGGGCCACCACGACGCCTGGCAACACGGTGATGATCCAGTTCAGCCAGGCGAAGGTCTCGAGCCTCGGAGAAAGCGGCAGGATCAGGAGCACCGCGCCGAAGTAGGCGATGTTGGTTCCAATCCTGTAGGCGTTGGCCAACCACAGCTTCTGATCCCCCACCAGAACGCCACGGAACATGGCCATCGGCAGTTTGATCAGGAAGCCAGAAGCCACCACCAAAAACACCACTTCTGCGGTCTTGTCCAAGTGCTCGGGCAGGTCGAAGAGCTTGCCGAACCCCGCGATGATTCCGAGCGTGACCGCCCCAAGCAGGGCCGACTGAGCGACGAAAACCCAGAACAGCGTGCACACGACGGTGCGAAGTCGGCCAATGTCGCGCCGTCCACGCGCGTCGGCAACGTATTTGACGACCGAAGTACTGAAGCCCAGATCGACGAGAGCGAACAGACTGACGATCGCCCAAACGAGACTCCAAAGACCGTACTCCTCGGTCCCCACCGTGCGAATGACGAAGGGGACGAGTACCAGGAAGATCAGGGAATCGAGGACCCGGTCGAGCTGACTCGTCGCCGCGTTGACGAGGATTCGTTCGAGTCCGGTGCGGCTCGGGCGGCCGACCTCTCGATCACCGCGCGAGTTTCTGTCGTCCCCCCCCTCCTCCAATTTTCGATCGCCGGTGTCCGACATCTGAGGTCGCGTCTCTGCTCGCGATTCTCCGAGCCTCATCGAGGGGCGGTCGCGAAAACCACCGCCTGCGGCCGTAATGTTCCGCCACCGAACCGACGTCCTGCCGTCATCTACGGCACTGTCATCCACCGGGTTAGCGGGGGAATCGAAAATCACCCACGGAAAGCTGAACGACGATGCGCATCGTATTTACACTGGGAGGCACCGATGGGGGCCGCTCTGGCCTCGGAAGCTACGTTCGGGCCGTCTTGCCGGAACTGGCTCGACGGACGCAGCTGAAGGGGGATCGGTTGGTGGTCCTCGGTTCGGAGGGGGAATTCGACAGCTATTCCGACTGCCTGGTCGGCCTTGAAACCCTTTCCGCTCCCGACCTGTCCTCGGCGTTTCCGAGCGCGCTTTGGTACTTGACGTCCGCGGGGCATCGCGCGCGCCAAGGCGGCGACGTGATCCTCTACTCGGCAGGCAACCGCCGCCTCGGCATGTGGAACCCCATTCCGAGCGTGGCGGTCGTCCACGATCTCGGACAGCTCCACGTTCCCGAAAAGTACGACGCGCTCCGCATGGCGTACGTGCGCTACGGCTTGCTCTCTTGCTTCAAGCGGGCAACCCGGCTCGTGGCGATCAGTCAAGCTACCCGCGACGACTTGATCGCGGCCACAGGGGTGAATCCCGACCGTGTCGACGTCGTTCCGAACGGTGTGGACGCCGAACGTTTCTCGCCCCGGGACCCCGCCGATCCTGCCGTGGCGAGAGCTCGCGCTGACCTCGATTTGGATCGACCTTACGTCTTGTATCCGGCGCGGCTCGAACACCCCGCGAAGAACCACCTTCGCCTGGTCGAAGCGTACGTGAAGAGTCGAATCGCCTCGACGCACGACCTCGTGCTGATGGGCGGCGATTGGGGGGCTCGGTCGAGCATTCAGGAGGCCGTGAGCCGCTTCGACGCCCGCGGCCGCATCCACCTCACCGGGTATGTTGCGGAGGCCCTCGTCCCTCTCGTGATTGCGGGCGCGGCCGGAATCGTGATGGTGGGGCTCCGGGAGGGGTTTGGACTGCCCGCGCTCGAGGGCTTGTCTGCCGGCCGTCCCGTGTGTGCGTCCGAGACGGGCGCCCTGCCCGAGGTGGTGGGAGACTTGGCTGCGCTCTGCGATCCGTACGACGTCGAGTCAATCGGCCGTGCCCTGGACCGGTTGGTCTTCGACGAAAAGCTGGCACGGCGAGCACGGGAGCTTGGTCCCGAGCACGCACGAGCGCGGGGCTGGGTCGAAACGGCTCGAGGACTGCATCGCGCGTGCCGGCGGGCAGTAGCTCACAGCCGCCTCTCTTCACCGCTCCCCGAAAGCCTAGCACCGATATCCGAACCGATTCCCGAGAGCGTATCGTGAGGCATCGATGAGAGTTCTCATGGTTCATCAGGTCCTCGGCAATCGAGGTGGCGCCGAGTCGACCATCCGGCTTTTGGCCGAAGGACTGGCTCGACGGGGTTGTACCTCGGCGCTACTCCACGGTCCGAAGACGGGCAGCGGTGAAGAGCGCATGGCGAGCCTGTTCGAAGTATGTTGGCCGTTCACGGACGAATCGTACGGTGCGCGCCGCGCCACCACCTCGGGCCTCTCCCGCGCACTCGACTTTTTGCCCGACGTCGCGTTGGTGCACAAACTCGACGACATCACTCTACTCCGCGAACTCTGCGACAGTGGGATCCCGCTCGTTCGCATGGTCCACGACCACGACATCTATTGTCAGAGGCGGCATCGCTACCTCCCTCTGAGTCGCCAGATTTGCACGCGACAGGCCGGATGGGCGTGCGGCATTCACTGCGGTGTGGTTCGCAATCCTGGAGGGCACTTTCCAGTCAAGCTGGCTTGGCCTGGCCTCAAGTTGCGCGAGTTGGCTCTCAATCGGAGCTTTTCCCACCACATCACGGTGAGCGATCACCTCAAGGGAGAACTCATCCGACACGACTTCGATCCCTCGAGGATCACCACGCTGTGGCCGCCGTCGCGCGCCGCTGCGCCGGATTTCTCGCCGACCTATGCGGAGCCTCTGATCGTCTTTGCGGGTCAGCTGCTTCGCGGCAAGGGGGTGGACGTACTGCTCGAGTCACTCACTCGACTTCGGACGCCGGGCTTTCGCCTCGCCGTGATCGGAGACGGAAGCCATCGCGCAACGTGCGAGAAGCTCACCCGTGATCTCGGTCTCACGGATCGCGTCACCTTCACCGGGTGGGTGCCCCAAGACGAGCTCCACAGACACTACAGAAGTGCGCGAGTCGGCGTGCTGCCTTCGGTCTGGCCGGAACCACTGGGGGCCGTCGGCATCGAGATGATGCAGCACGGACTTCCCGTGGTGGCGTTCGACGTCGGAGGAGTCAGCGAGTGGCTTCAGCACAGCCACAGCGGCTACCTGGTCGACGTTTTCGACCGGGAAGGACTGGCGCGCTCCCTCGACGTTCTCCTGGATGACCCGGAGAAAGCGCGCTCGATGGGCGAGCGTGGTCGACGTCTCGCGAGGGACTGGTGCGCCGAAGAGCCCTACTTCGATCGGGTGCTCCATATCCTCACTCGAGCCGGAACCGGGGAGGTAGCTTGAAGCGCTTCACCGTCACCGGCAGCCCGGAGCTCGAAACGGTGATTTCGAGGCAGCTCGACGCCGTGCTCCGCGACTTGTTGGATGCGCTGCCCGGCAAGCGACTGGACGCGCTCGTGCTGGGCGGTGGCTACGGACGCGGGGAAGGCGGAGCGTACCGGACCGAAGGTGGACCCGATCGCCCCTACAACGACTACGATCTCGTGCTCGTTCACGGGGAACGAAACGCGACGTCGCTGCTGCCAGGCGTCCACACCGTGGAGCAAACCCACAGGCAAGCGACGGGCCTCCACGTGGACGTCATGCCCATTCATCGAGCCCGCATTCCCCGCCTGCCACCGGCCCTCACTTGGTACGAACTCGGGAAAGGCCACCGGGTGCTTTGGGGCGCGGCGACCGGTCTCGGCGCCCTCCGAAGGCGAACGCTGCGAGACGTGCATCCCTCGGAGTGGGGGCGTTTGCTGATGAATCGGGCGGCAGGCCTCGTCTTTGCCCAATGGGTGCGTCGTGGACAGGCCTGCAGTGTCGCCGCGGGAGAACCTTTGGACGCCTTCGTGACGCGGCAGATCGAAAAGGCGTGGCTGGCTGTAGGGGACGTTTGGCTCGCCGAGCGTGGCCTGTACGATCATCTCGTCCGAAATCGTCTCCGAAGGTTCCTAGGACGCACCACTGGTTCGCGCCCATCCTGGGGGCTCCGCTACGAACAGGCCGTCGCGCGGAAGCTGAGCCCCGGCCCTGCCCTGCCCCCCGAGCAACAGGCTCGAGAGCTTGCCGCTCTCCGAGAGCTCTACGTGCCCCTGCTCGGGCGGCGCGCCGCGGCCGCCTTTCGCCCGGTGGTCGGCCTGTACGCCACGCTGCGCCACGTTCCCCGGCAGAGCTGGTTCGGCGCACGCCCCTGGAGCTACCCGCGCGAGCGTATTCGCAAGGCGCTCGTTGCCGAGCTTCTCGACCGCCCCCGCGAAGCAGAACGACTCGTGGGCTCTCCCCAATCTCTCGTTTCCTTGTGGAGCCGCTATGGCTGAGGAAAAACTACCCATCACGGTCGTCATGCGCAGCCACAACGACGCTCGGCTGCTCCCTCAGACCCTGGGTGCCCTCGACGCCCAGGAAGGGGTATCGACCAAGCTCTTCGTCTTCGAGAGCGCCAGCACCGACGGTTCCAAGGAACTCTTCGAAGCGCACGGCTGCGATCGCATCGTGCACCTCGAGCCTGGGGGCTATCACTCCGCCACGGTGCTCAATCAGGGCGTCGAGTGGGCCGAGACGGAGCTCGTCGCGTTCGTGAACAGCGACGCCATCATGATGGACCGCCACGTGCTCCGTCAGTTGGGCGACGCCATTTTGGTCGACCCGAGCTGCGCCGGTGCCTTCTGCCGCCAGATCACGCGTCCGGACGCCTCGCCGCTCACGCGGCTCGACTACTTCACGGCCTTCGAAAACCGACACGAGCTCGGCCACTACGCGCAAATGATGAGTCTCGTTTGCAGTATGGTACGCAAGACGGCTTGGCAGGAAAACCCGTTCGACCCGGCACTCACGTTCGCCGAAGATTACGTGTGGAGTCATCGCGCGCTCGAGCGGGGTTGGTCGCTTGCGTACGTGCCCCGGGCCGTCGTCGAACACAGTCACGACTATTCGGGGGAGGAACTCTACCGCCGACATTTCGGCGACTCTGCCGCCCTCGCCTGCGTGCGGGAAAAGCCACCGAGCACGTCGCCTCTGTTCGGTCTCGTACTCCCCATGGTGGGGCGCTGCACCCGGGACGCTTGGCGCCTGCTGCGCATGGGCGCCCCTGGGGAGATGTGGCGACTGCCGGGCTATCGACTGCCCATGCTGAAAGGCGAGTGGCGCGGAGCACTCGCCGGATGGCACCACTTTCGCGTGATGCAGAGTCGGGACCCGCAGCCGGTGGTCAGCCTCCAGCCCACCAGGTCGCTTCGAGCTGATCCACCAAGCGGCGGATGATCGCTCGCGGCGGCCCCGGGTTCTTCACCACACTCCGCACCGTGGCGTCCCAGTCCTCTAGCTCGATTGGTCCGCGGACGGAGCGATGCGTCGCTCGGACCCGCTCCGCAAGCTCGATCCGCATGGGACGAGAAAATGGCGGGACCTCTTCGGGTTCGAGACGCTTGAGCCGTCGTCGAAAGAGTGCGGCATCCTCTGCGGACAACGTGGATGCCACGTCGGTCAGCTCCTTGAGGAGCCCCGACGCCTCCCCGCGGAGCTCAGTGAGCGCCGGAGGAGTCATTGCCAAAACCACACAGGCACTCGGCAGCGCGCCACCGCAATAGAAGGCAAGGGTACGCAGCGCCGAGCGGCGCGCCGCTCGCGAAAGCCCCGTGGTGTACAGATTCTCGGCTTCGTCGATGAGCACGACGGGCCCTCCGCAACCGTCGAGGCGACGGAGCAGCTCGAGCCAGAGGTGAAGGCGCCGATACGCATCCTGCCGATAGGACTTCCCTGACCCCTTCCGCGCCAGGTCGCGTGCAGAAAGGAAGCTTTCCAACGCGAGCCCAGGATCCTCCGCCGACTGGGCAATCGCCAGGGCGCGCGCCGCTGCAACCGCTTCTTCACTCGACTCCTGGGCGATCTCCTCAAGCGCGGACAAGAGTGCCTTCAACTTGCTCGGCGAGCGAGTCCACACGCTCGCTCGCTCGAGAGCACTAGGCCGATGGCGCTTCGGAATCACCGAATTGTCGAGCAAACGCGCGAGATGGCGCTGGGGATTGCCCAAATCGAGATTCATCCGCTCCAAATTCAGCCAGAAAACCGGGTGTTTCTGCTGGAGGGCTCGCTCGGCCAAATGCATCAAGATGTGCGTCTTGCCGCTTCCGTAGTCCCCCACGAGCACCTGGAACACGCTGCCAGCCATTTCCGCGTGCTCGAAGAGCTTGTCGATCGTTCGGTCGATCTTCTCGTGTCCGACACTCATCGAGGTGACTGCTTCGGTGGGCGGCAGGCCTTGAGAGATACGGATGAGCGAACGGACCGCGGCGGCCTTTCCGTCGTTCGGCTTCTGAACACGACGGTGAACGTATTCGTATGGCTCCCGCACCAACGAGGTCCAGGAGCGATGCGGCGGCGGCGGCTCGGCTTCCGAGGGCACGTCCAAACGCGCCAGAAGCGGTGCGAGCGAACGCAAGGACCTCGGTCCGTCGAACAGACGATCGCCACCCGTGAGCATGATGCGAGTCGCAACCGCGCCCCGTCCCGTGTCGAAGTTGTCCACCAGCTCGCGGAGGACCGTATAGGACTTCTCGCGCTGCCGTGGTGTTCGCGCGGTGATGGAGTCGCCATCGTGGAGGAAGACTACGGTACCCTTGTAGCCGAGCACCCGCACGATGCGCGTGAGCTCACTCAGAGCGCGCTGAGCACCCGAGGGATTCAGAGCCGAACGAACCCCCGGCACACCACGCTTGCGCTTCAACTCTACGCCGGCTGCCCATGCTTCGAAGGCTCGCACTTCACGGTGAGCGTCGTCTTCCGCGGCCAGATAGGCTCGGCACAAAGCGGTGAGGTCGCCCGTCGCCCCGTGCTCCTCTGCTTCCTCTTCGAAACGCTCGGCGCTGCGCTTGCCGTGGCGCTCGAAGTAGCGGTCCAGAAGAGTGAGAATCCCTTTCGGGCGCTTTTCACCCGGTGGAACGAGGGCATCGAGCAGCCGCGCCACGAGCTCGTCCAACGTATCGAAGCTGAGCTCCTCGAGGGATAGGTGCGCCGTCACGAAGCCGAGCTTGCGGGCCCGCTTGCCGAGCTCTCGGACAAGAGAGCCCTCGCGCGAGGCATTGGCACAATGGGTCAGATTGACGGAGGAGGCGCCGGAAAATTCGAGATCGAACAGCGCCTGTTCGAGTCGGCCGATTTCGTCCTCGATCGTCGTCGCCGACCGAACCGAAGCGACCTCCACTGCTGAGGAATCGGGGGGAGACATATGCCCCCTGTCGTTACCGCGAAATCCATCCAAATGGTGAGGAAATTGTCACTTCTTTCGCGCTGATGCCGCTCCTGCCGGCGCGATGGACCGCGGACGCGGGCTGAATCGCCGACAACTGAGATTTCCGTGGCGATGGTAACTCACGCTGATCGACTGCTCGATCAAGTAGCGTGGCAGCTCGACGAGGCCGTCATCGGACACGCTGGAGAGCTCGAAGTGCGCGTCCATGCTGCCCAAAGCTTCCCAGACACGCGGCGGCTCGACCCCGAGCCCGCGCACCCTCGTCGGAGCGGGCGCGAGGGACTGGATCGATGAAAGGTCGGCGCGCCGGACCGTTCCGCGGTCGACGAGATCGCGAAGAACCGGTGTCTTCGGGTCATCCACTGCGATGAGCGGCCCCCTCACGCCGAGGAGTTCCAGAGCCGAAAGCACACTCACGAGGTCGAGATCGGCCGTCAGCTCTCCACAAACTACTGCGAGCGGGCAAGGTTGGTGGCGAAACCAATTCAACTCACCGACGAGATCCTGCAAGAGCTCGGGTGAGACGAGCGTTTCCTGCGCCGCGGCGTAGCTCTGAAGTCGACGTTCGAACTGCTTCCGCTCTCGACTTGCCAAAAGCCGCGCCACGGCTCGCGCGCGGGCCGCATGCCGCTCGATCACCTCCCCCCCCAAGGACGACGCCGCGGCGGCGGGCACCGTTTCCGAAGCGCGCCGTCGGATCTCGCTACAGAACTGTCGGACGTAGCCGGGTCCACCTGCCTTGGCGCCAGGCCCGAACCCCGAGGCTTTTCGCCCACCGAACGGTTGCCGACCGACGATAGCGCCGGTCATGCCCCGGTTCACGTAGAGATTTCCCGCATCCATCCGCTCGATGAACTTGCGCTGCTCATCCTCGTCCAGGCCGTGAAATCCCGCCGTGAGGCCGTATGGCGTGGCGTTCGCCAGCGCCAGAGCGTGGTCGATGTCGCTCGCCTCGAGTACCCCGAGCACCGGCCCGAAGCTCTCCGTGCGATGGGTGAAACCACCCGGAGTGACACCAACCTTGATGCAAGGGCTCACGAGCCGCGGATTGTCCGCGCTCGTCTCGGGGCGTAGGAGATGGCGTTCGCCGGGTTCGAGACCGAGGCCGCGCTTCAGCGCTCCCGCTGGTGGGGCGATCAGGGGAGTGACGAAGCTCTCCGGTCGCCACGCCGATCCGACGATCAGACTGCCTGCGGCGTCTTCCAGCTTTCGCAGGAAACTCCCGTCGCGGAGCAGCGCTCGCTCCACGACGAGAAGGCGCAGGGCACTGCACTTCTGACCGGCATGACCGAACGCAGAGCGCACGGCGTCGCGAACGCACTGTTCGTGATCACTGGTCGCGCTCACGATCATGCAATTGTTTCCACCCGTTTCCGCCATCAGATCGATGCCGGGCCGCATACGACGAAACAAGCGCGCCGTAGAGGTTCCACCCGTGAGTACGACCGCATCGACCCGCGGATCACACACCAGCTTCTGACCCACGGAATCCTCACATGGCACGAACTGCAGGAGCTCCCGCGGGATCCCCGCGTCGTAGCAAGCGCGCACGGCGAGGTAGGCCACCAGGGGTGTCTCGGGCGCAGGTTTGAGGATGACGGCGTTGCCCGTGACCAAAGCTGCCAAGACACCTCCGAGGGGGATGGCCAGGGGAAAATTCCACGGAGGTGTCACCAGAACGGTGCCCTTGGGGCTCGTGTCGCAGCGTTCACTCAGGTCCAGGAACGTCCTCGCGTAGTACTCGGCAAAATCGATGGCCTCACTCACCTCCGGGTCCGCTTCCTCGGCCCGCTTGCCGCCGTCGAGCACCATCGCCGAAATGAGCTCTCCACGCTGCTTTCTGAGCTCACTCGCCACACGGAAAAGCCATTCGGCGCGCACTTCCGGACGCTCCGACGCGCCGACCTCGCGAGCGCGCATCCCCGATTCGAGGGCGAGTTCCACCTCTTCGGCAGTCGCCACGCGATGCCGATAGGGAACCAGGCCCGGTCGTGATGGGTCGAAGCCTTCTCGGCACGGCCCCTCGGTGCGCTCCGCCCGTCCGACGGAGACAGGAACGAGGTCGACGGATGCCGCGTTTCGCTCGAGGCAGCGCCGGAGCCAGTCTCGGTCGCCCGAACGGGAGGGATCCGTGTCCGGCTCGTTGCGAAACTCGGCGCTCGGGGAACGCTCCAAAGCCACCTCTGCTCGGGCGCCACGCACGTTCTCACGACGAGATCCCTCGGAAGCAGCGCCTCCGGCGACGGCCGCCTCGAAAGCCAGACGCTCACGCTCGAAGGTATCCGCATCGGGAGTCATCGCGAAACTGTGGTGCAGAAAGTTCTCCTCCGCGGCGTTCTCGTCGAGACGTCGCACCAGGTAGGCGACGGCGCTCGACATGTCCCCTGGAGCCACCGTAGGTGTGTACACGAGCAGACTGCCCGTGATCGCGCAGACCACGCGACGCAGTGGATCGGCCATGCCTTCGAGCATTTCGATTTCGATGCTCGAGGGGTCGTCGAGGCGCTCCCGCAGCACGAGCGCATACGCCACATCGAATACGTTGTGACTACCGATGCCCATGCGCACGGCTTCCGTACGCCGGTCTTCGCAGGCAAAGCGGAGCATCGCCTTGAACTGCCGGTCCACTGCCGCCTTGTCGGGAAAGATGGGGACCGGCCAACCGCGGAGCGACGACTCCACTCGCTCCAGAGCGAGGTTCGCCCCTTTGACCAATCGCAAACGCACGGGTGCTCCGCCGGCTCGGACACGCTCCTCGGCCCATTGGACGAGTCGCCGCTGCCAGGCAAAGGAATCGGGGATGTAAGCCTGAAGCACCGCACCTGCGGAGAGGTCCAAGAGATCCGGCTCCTCCAGGAGTTTCATGAAGACGCCGAGGGTGAGCTCGAGATCCCGATAGGACTCCATGTCCAGGTACACGAGCTTCTTTGGTGTCGAGCGAACGGCTGCTCGAAAGATGGGTCGAAGGCGCTCCGACACCACCGCGAGCGTTTCCTCGAAAGCTACGAGGCTGATCTGGGAAAACAGCGACGACACCTTCACACTGAGGGCCTCGACGTCCGTGCGCTCCGCCAAGGCGAGATACTGCGCCGCCTGGTGCCGCGCCTGAGCTTCGCCGATCACCTCCTCGCCAATGTGGTTCAGGTTGACTGTGAATCCTTCCTCCGATCGTCTCGAGAGCGCCCGAGCCAATCGCCCGTCACCCCCGCGAACCAGATACGCTTCCGCCTCTTTTTCCACGCGCATTCCGATGAGTCGCGCGGTCAAGCTCGGAGCGAGACTTCCCGCAACGCTCAGGCCGCGCAGTCCGGCCTTCTCATAGCGGCGCAGGGAGGGCGGAATGCCCACTCGCTCGACGAGCCGCTCGAGGCTGGAAAGCAACCTCTCAGGAGATTCGATACGGCACAGCCGATCCGTGAGCGCCACCGAAAACAGCTGCGCCCGTGGATCGGCCATGAGCTCCGCCATTCGCTGCCGGCGCAAGCGTTCGCCCGTCGACTCTTCCTCGCGACTCGCCTCGAGCAAGAGCGCCGCAAGCTTCACGGCGATGGTTTCGGGAACCTCGTCTTTCGCGCGTGCATCTCGGAGAAGCTCCCGTGCACGCTCGAGCGCTGATGAACCAGCAGGGGGCATCGGTTTGAAGCTCCCACGACCGTGGGCCGCGGTCACGCCGGATCGCTCACCGCCGTCGGCCTTCACCCCCGGAGCCAAACGGTAATGGCAACGGGCGCAAAGGCCCCGCTCAGAGGTTTTCCCGAGCTGCGGCAATCGGTCGCAGCACGCGCTTCAGCTCGGCTCGCCCGAAGACCCTCCGGGGGATTCGCCAGAAGCGCGAGCGTTTGGTAAGCCTGTTTCGTCCCCGGCCCCCTCACGTCCCTCGTGCGAGAGCCGTCTCTATCCTCAGCCACCACCACCTGAGTCCCCCTTCCGGGCGGTCGAACGGCGCGCCAGCTCCGCTCTCGGGGCGCTCACCTCGGGCAGAGGCCATGAAGAACACGGACGTCGCAATCATCGGTGCAGGAATCGTCGGCCTGGCCACGGCCTATCGGCTTCTCGAACGGTATCCGGGGATTCGGGTCACCCTGCTCGAAAAGGAAGATCGCGTCGGCACCCATCAAACCGGACACAACTCCGGGGTCCTTCACTCGGGCATCTACTACAAGCCCGGCTCCCTCAAGGCCGAGAACTGTCGCGACGGGAAGCGCGCGATGGAAGAGTTTTGCCGCACCGAAGGCATCCCGTTCGAGATCTGCGGGAAGGTGATCGTCGCCACAGACGACGAGGAAATCCCTGCACTCGAGCGCATCCACCAGCGCGGGCAAGCCAACGGGGTACGTTGTGAGATGATCGGCCCAAAGGAGCTGGGCGAGCTCGAACCCCACGCTCGCGGCGTGAAGGCAATCCACGTCCCCGAAGCCGGCATCGTCGACTACCGCAGCGTATGCGAGCGCCTCGCCGAGCGAGTGAAGGACGGCGGTCGCGGACAGCTGGTCTCCGGCGCGGAGGTCAAGGACCTCTCCGCCACGGGGCGGCGAACTCGACTCGAGACGACCAATGGAGAGTTCACCGCGACCTACGTCGTGAACTGCGGCGGCCTGCAATGCGATCGCCTGGCCGCTCTGGGGGGCCAGGCGCCCGATGCGCGCATCGTCCCGTTCCGAGGCGAATATTACGAGCTCAAACCGCACGCCCACTTTCTCGTGAGGAATCTGATTTACCCGGTGCCACGCCCCGAATTTCCCTTCTTGGGGGTACACTTCACCCGGATGATCGGTGGCTCCGTCGAGTGCGGCCCGAACGCCGTGCTGTCGCTAGGACGCGAAACCTATGAAAAAGGGCAGATGGACCCTGGGGACTTCGTCGATGCCGTCACCTACCCCGGCTTCTTGAAGCTTTCGGCGAAGTACTGGCGAGTCGGCCTCGGCGAGGTGAAGCGTTCGCTCAGCAAGGCGGCCTTCGTCGAGGCGCTCCAGAAGCTGCTTCCGGAGATCCGCGGCGAGCACTTGGTGCCCGCGCCCGCCGGGATCCGCGCCCAGGCCGTGAAAGAAGACGGTTCTCTCGTCGACGACTTCCTCCTCGACGAGAACGAACACCTTCTGAGCGTGCTGAACGCTCCCTCACCCGCCGCCACCGCGTCTCTGAACATCGGACGTCTGGTCGCGGAACGGGTGGGCGCTCATTTGGGGTGAGTCGAACGCCCACTTGCCGGAGTCTCGAGGCACGCGGGCCGCGCAGCGTGCACGAGGGGCCCGGCGTCGCCCGCGTCATTGGCAAACGCCGTCTACGCAGACCTCGCCGTCCGCGCAGGCCCAGCCACAAGCACCGCAGTTCGACGAGTCGGCTCCCTTGAGGTCCTTGCAACTGCCTCCTGCCGAACCGGGACAGCACACCCACCCGTCAGGGCACTCTGCACCACCATCGCACGAACAAATGGAGGAGGAGCGATCGCTCAGGCAGGTCTCGCCCACCTGGCAAGGCTTCCCCCCGCACTCGCAGAGGCGGTCGTTGCAGGCGACGCCCCTGTCGGTGTTGTACTCGCAGTCCATTGCGGAGGCACAACCGCACTCGCCCCCCTGGCAGTTGGAGAGACCGAGGCTCGTGCAGTCCGCATCGCAGCCGCCGCAGGCCGTCTCGGAGAAGGAGCTCGGACTGTGTTCACACCCCGGGCTGTCCGTACCGTCGCAGTCGACGAAACCGGCCTCACAAGCGAGCACCGCGCACTGTCCCGCGTCACAGCCGACCGACGCGTGCGAAAGACTAGGGCAAGGAGTGCAGTCGACGGCGGCACACCCAGTGGCCGGATCGTCGTCGGGCACGCAGGTGTCCCCGCAGAGCTTTTGACCGAACGAGCACCCATCGTCCCCCGAATCGGTCCCGCCGGATCCATCGGGTGCTCCCCCGGCTACGGACTGGCTGCCTCCGCTTGCCGAGGCGGATCCTCCACCCCCATCGACCGAGCCACCGCCTGAGTCGGTTCCTCCACCGCTGGCGCCGTCGCCTCCTTGACCCCGGCCTCCCGCGCCGTCCTCCGCGATCCCCGACGCGTCGAACTGATCGAAATCGCGAAGGCAGCCGGAAACGCACAGAAGCGGAACCCCGAGAGCGAGGCTCGCCATCACCGAAGAAAGCCTCATCAGAACACCCCTCGTACGGAAATGCTTCGATGGCCCACGTCGACGGCAACCGGACGCTCGCCATCGTCGTCAAGCAAGAACAGAACGATGCCCGTGCCGAGCCCAGCGATCCCCACTCCCAAACCGATGTTGGCGACCAGCTGTCCCTGCTTGCCCGCGGCGATGTCGTCCTGCGACGCCGTGGGGCACCGTCCGTCTCGGCAGTCGTCTTCGAGTGCGTCGTAGTGGCGGCCGCTGAGATAACCGAACGTGCCGAAGGTCGCCATGCCCACGAGGCCAACTCCCCCAGCCACATAAGCCAAGGGCTTGAGGGAGCCGCCTCCCGAGTCCTGAACCGCAACGTCATGCGGCGCTTTTGCCGCCACGTGCGGTCTGGACCCTTTCTCGTTCACCGTCGTCGAGGGGGGCTTCGCGGGTGGTGTCCCGACCGTCACGTGCTTTCCCGTCGACAGCGAGACGTGCGCGGTGCGCCCGGCCGCCACGTGAACCGTTGCGGACGCCTCCTCGCCCGTTTCGCTCGTGGCGACGATCCTCGTCGTGCCCGGGGTGACGGCGATCGGTCGGTCCATCCGCTTCACCGATCGCGTTCGGCCTCCGACCTCCAGGGACGCGTGCTTGGCCCGACCGCCCCATTCGAGCTTCACCCACGCCAGACGGTTCAGCAGCGCATCCTGCTCCTTCTTGGCGGCCTCACGCGTATCGACGTAGTCCTCGTCGTCCGCAGCGTCTGCCAGGACGCCCAAATACTCGTCGTACGATTCGTCGAGACGACCGAGCTCGAGCAGGCACCGCGCGACCATAAGCCGCGAGTTGGGGCTGGCAACGACCTCGTGGGACACTCGGAAGTGGCGCAGTGCTTCCTCGTAGTTCTGTACGTCGAAGGCTCGATCTCCCGCGAGAAATGCCTCCTGCGCTTGGTCCTTCGCTTCGGCAGAAGCTTCTTCGACGGACACCCCAGCTGCTTGGGCGGTAGGTGTACCGATCGCGTGGAACGCGAGTGCCGCGAGAAGAACGAATGCTCGTCGCATAGATCGCGCAAGGTAACACGAGGGCCGACGCGCGGCAGAGCTCGAGTGAGCTTTCGCAGCTCAGATCCCCGACGGCCGGAAGGCTCCGGTTTGCCGCTTTTTCTCTGACTTTTTGACCGGATCCGATGTGCGCGGAGCTGCGAGGCGGCGCGATGGCGTCGTCACCTTCGTCGCTTCGACGATTGCGGGATCACTATTAACTGACTCACTCTCGGTAGCCGTCGATTCCGTCGTCGCGGGCGAGTCGACCGGGTCGACTGCAGCAGATTCAGCATCGCTCGAATCGTGGGAACCGGCCGCGTCGCTCTCGCCCCGCGGGTCCGGCATGTCCAGCTCGGCGAGGTCTTCCGAACCCTCAGCTCCGTCCGTCTCGGGTTCGTTCGCCTCCTCGCCTGAAGGCTCGATTGTTTCCACTGCGTCATGCGTGGCGAGGGTCGTTGTCGCACTCTCGCCCACAAGGCCTCCCCGCAGAACGAAAGCCCCCACACCACCGGCAGCGACGAGGCAGACCACTGCTAGAATCCAACCCGAGGACCTCTTGCCCTTCCGCGAACCCATCTCGTCGGGGGAGATGTCGACGGCCGGGAGCTGGAGCAGGGAAGACGGCGTATCCACGTCGGAACTACCGGCCGCGAGCGGCGGGCTCACGGACTCTGCAGCCTCGAAGACGGAAACGTCGACGGACAACTCCGGCGCGGGTGCCTTCTCGGGTGGCGGGGGAGGACTGGGTACCTTGGACACGCCCCCGGTCGTTTCCTCGGCGGGCAGTGCGATCTTCTGCACGCCCGAAGCTGCCGAGGCCTTTCGCGCTCCGACACTTGCGGACGCACGTCCATCGCCCAGACGCGGGTGCTGCCCCGTCCTGGTCGGCGCATCGAATGGATTGTCCTCCGGATGCATCACGAGGGTCATGCGCGCCGATGGAGGCTCACTCGGAAAAGTGTCTTCACTCGAGGGAGGGGCTCCGGACGACTGGGCGCCTTGACCCCGCTGCCGGACGATCGTCGATTCCCTTCCGCTCTCTCGGTCGGGACCAATGGTGAGGCGCTCCGAGGGGGACGAACTGCCGTGCACCGAAAACGGGGCACCTCGGGTGAGCCGTTCGAGCCGCTCGTGAATTGCCTTCCCCACGAGGCGTTTGACGACGCCGGACACTTCGAAGGCGTTCGCGACGACCCCCTCCGGGAGCGCGCTCAGGGCCTCGCCGAGTTGCTCGAGAGTTCGATGTCGGAGGAGGGGCTCACGGTGGAGCGCTCCCTCCACGAGCCGGATGACGTCGGGATGAAGGGCTCCTTCCGGGCGAGGCAGCGCGGCCAAGCTCGGCACATCCATCGAGCGAATCCGCTTCGCCACTTCGCGCAGATTCTCGGGCGTCAGCTTTTCGGATGCGCCGAGACGCGCGAGACCGTCGACCCCAAAAAGTGAGCGCCCCGAGAGCATTTCCCAAAGAATCACTCCCGCTGAGAAGACGTCCGCAGTCTCCGCGACATTGCGCGGATCGCGAAGTTGCTCCGGAGCGCGATAAGGGAGCGCCGCCGGATGATGACGGAAAACGGTCTCCGCCATCGCCCGCTCTACAAGTCCCGGATTTCGGATCATCGCCTCGCCGAAACTCGCGACGAAAATGCTCTCGGGACAGAGCCCTCCCGAAGCAGAGATTTCCGGATACGACGTCCGCAGTGCTGCCAGCGTGTCGACAGCGCCCTTCATGATGGCGAGGGCAACGCCCTGCGGGATCGGCGAGGATGCGCGAGCGGATGCCGCGAGGAGCGTGCTGAGAGGCTCCCCATCGAGGTATTCGCTCACCAGGATGAATTCATCGCCGCGCTCGCCACCATCGAGAAACGCCAAGACATTGGGATGACGAATCGCCTGGACGCGCTCGCAGCATTGGACCAGCCGCTCGACGGCACGTGGGGTCGCCGGTTGATTGCAGACGGTCACGAGCACCTTGCGGCCCCGCTCGGGGCCCTCCGCAACGTGACCCGTCCAGGTCTCCCCGAGCGCATCGACGCAGACGGGAGAAATCAGGTGATAGCGCCCCACGGGCCGCGCAAGTCCGAAGTGGCCCGGTCGGTGTTTCAGCGAATGAGCGGACACTTTGGCATCGTTTCACTCCCTTCCGCGCGGGGCAAGGCTGGGCATCTGGGGCACCCGCGGTGGTGGTCGCAAGTGGTCGCTCGCCTGTGCCGACTCCTCCCACCCGGGCAACCACCTGCAGCGGCCGCGTTTCACCCGGACCGCGTTTCACCCGGACCGCGTTTCAGCGGACCGCAGTTCACCCGGACCGCGTTTCACCGCAGCGCGTTTCAGTTGCACCACTGTTTCAGTGGCCAACCGCTTCGGATCCAACCGCTCCGGATCCAACCGCTCCGGGCACCACGCTGAAGTACCAGAGGGCAGTCAGCAGGACCGACACCAATCCCAGCAGGCCGACACCGAATCCGACGCCTCGCCGCCCCAACGCCCCAGGTGTCCACAGGCTGGCCGCCAACACCACGAGAAAGAGATTCAAGAGGGCCGTAGGCACGCCGAAATGGGCGGCCACGCACATGGCAAGGAAACCCGAGCCAAGCACGCCGGCCCACCTCAGCCGCCTCGTACGCTCCGCACGCGGATCCGCTAGCGGCGATCCCGATTCGAGTCCTCGTCCGATCACGGGGACGGTTTCGCGGAGGGCTGCGGTGACGGCTGCACGAAACGGCGATCCGTCCCATCGAACGCGGGGGAATAGACGATGTAGGCGAGGCCCGGATCGCGCGAAGCGTTCTCGGCCCAATGGAAAGCCCCCATCGGGATATCGACTACTTGACCAGGTCTGACGATGACCGCGCGATCCTCGAAGTGGATGAGGACCTCCCCTCGGAGCACGAAGACGGTCAGGTCCGTCCGATCGTGGACGTGGGGTTTCTCCGCACCACGCAGCCACACGTAGTGATGGCTCGAGACCGTCCCCACGCGCAGGTTTTCGCTCGAGAAGTCCTTTTTCTCCTCCGCCGGCGAAGGGGGGGTAGGCGTCCGCTCCGCGTCTGGGCTGACGACCAACGGGTCGTTCCCCGCGCACCCGAGCCCAAAACACCCGAGCGCCACAACGAGCACTTGCGCTGCTCGGCGACTCGGAAAAAATTCAGGTGATGATCGATAGCGCATGGGTCTTCGCTTACGGCTCCAACATGGATCTCGACGATCTTCGGCGTTGGTTCGACGAAAAGCGCCGTCCTTGGGGCACCCTCCATCGCGCCGTTTCGGCGACTCTGCCAGGCTTTTCGCTGGTGTGGAACTTCTACTCGAAGACGCGCAAGGGCGGCGCCGCGAACGTGCGGCTGAACGCCTTCGAAGAGGCACCCTCCCTGGGGACGCCCCGTCTGCCTGGCGTCGCCCTGCACGTCGATGCCGTGATGTTCGATGGCATCGATCGCAAGGAAGGTTACCCCCACGTCTACGGTCGCACCGAGGTCGCAGTCGATCTCTCCACCGGCGAACGCGTCGACGCATGGGTCTACGTGCTGAAGTCCGAGCGAGAGAGCACTGACTTCGTACCTCCGACGACGCACTACCGCGGCCTCCTCATTCGAGGAGCCCGCGCTCACGGCCTCCCCGAGGCCCACATCGAAGAGCTCGAACGGCTACCGACTCTCGACTGAGATCCGAGAGCCGGCGCGACGGTCTCGGGCCAGTCGGATGCGGTCGAAGCCGGCTGCCGCACCCATTCCGGCGGCAAACGCGAGCGCGACGAGGTAGATCGGCGCGACGATCATCTTCCGTTCCGCTGCACGATGGGTGCCACCTTCCGCCCCGAGCGACGACCGTTCCCCGTGACCGCTTTCGACGCACTCGCGACGTGAACGATGAGCCTCTCGCGATCGGATGAAACCGAGCGGACAGCTGACCGCTCGGACGTCCGAACTGGACGTCCGTCCGCTGACAGCTACGTAGGAATGGCCAGACTCCACCGACCCCGCGCATCAAACGAGTCGCCCCGGCGCGAGCTGCCGGCGGAGCGCGAAACCGCCTGGAAACCCCTACCGGCGCCTCGCATCCCCACACTTCGGTCGCCTCGTCCAGTCCCCCACTTCTCCACAAAAGTGCGTCAGCCCGCTCTCGGGTAGGAGATCTGGCCCGACGCGTGCACCGCGCGCACTACGATGAGATTTCGTTCTTCGGCTTTCACCGCTCTCTTCACCGCAAGTCTGACCTCCTTGACCAGCACCGCCTGCTTCGGCGGCGACACTGGTGATTCGGCACCCGTGCAGACGGAGCCCGGTCCGGACACGACTCCCAGCGAGTCGAGGGACAAGCCGGGATCGAAGCCATCATCGTCCGACGACAACGCGGACGCGCCCGGCGTCTCGCCAGGTGAGCCACAGACGGATCCTGACGAGGGCATCAACTTCGGCAACGTTCCGGTTCGGGTCGAGTCCACGAGCTCCAGCAAAGTGGAGCTTTCGTGGGATGCCGTTCCCGACGCAGACCGCATCCGCATCCTGATCGGACCCGAGCCGCAAGGCAACGCCGACGAGATGCCGGTCGAAGTCGAGGAGGCGGAGCTCGAAGGCGGCGCGACTTCTCACACCATCGAGGGTATCGCTGCACGCACGGACCTTTTCATCCGCGTCGTTGCCGAGACCCCGGACGGCGACGAATGGGGCATCGCTCACGCGCGGACGACTGGGGGGCCGCGAAGCGACCTCGACACGCCTCTTCGCTCGGTCCACGCGATGGCGCCGAACGTGCTGATGCTCGTGCTCGAAACCCGTGACACGGTGTTCAACGGCGGCTCGCTCTCCGGAAGCCGCGGCCCCGCCTGGCAAGCAGGCACCTGGGCCGTCACGCGGGCCGACGGCACCCCAGTGGGCGTGAGCGAGGTTCACCGCCGCAGCATTCCGGTCGGGCAACCCGACTACCCCGTCGGTTACGACCAGTGGGGCGACCAGAACGTCGTCGACGTCGATGACCACATCTTCCTCGTCTTGGACGAGGAAATCGGGTCGACCGAGCTTCTGTCCGTCGCTCACTCCGGCGGTTCGGACACGAACCTCGAAGTGACGCTGCCGTTCAGCGACCGCTTCCTCGAAAGCCCGCTCATCAAGGTGAATCAGGTCGGATACAACCCGCGCGCCTCGCGCCGCTACGCCTATGTGTACGGCTATCTGGGAGACGGGGGCCAGGTCAATCTCGGTTCGCTACCCGGGGCTGCCGACGTGGTGGCCGATGCGCGCAATCCCCTTCGTCCGAAGCGCACCGTCGTCGGAGACCTCCCACTGACGGAGCGAGCCTCGAACGACGACGAGGCGGGCGGGCCCGTGGTGGAGATCGATCTGGCGGATGTCCCCGCGTCCGAGGGCGCTCGATACCGCGTCCGGATCCCGGGGGTGGGCATCTCCTTTCCCACGGCCGTCAGCGAAGAAGCCGCCCTCAAATCCTTCTACGTGGTCACCCGCGGCCTCTTCCACAATCGCTGGTGCGGCGATCTTTCGGCCGAATACACCGACTGGAGTCGCCCTGCGGACCACTGCAGCGCGTACTTCGTCAGCGGTCACAGCTACCGCGACGAATTCTTCCCCGAGTCGACGCCAAAGACCAACGAGCGGGCGGTCGTCGGGGGGCACCACGATGCGGGTGACTTCGACATTCGTCCGTTCCACGTGGTCGTCGCGCAGTATCTGATGCGTGCCTTCGAAACGAACCAGGAAGCCTTCAGCGACGGCCAGCTCGACATTCCCGAAAGCGGCAACGGCATTCCCGACTTGCTCGACGAAGCGCTCTGGAGCATCAGTGCTTGGGAGGCTCTACAAAACGAAAACGGGAGTGTTCGTGCCGGCGTAGAGTCCAGCCGCCACCCACGCGGCGTTTACTACGCGAGCGACGACCAACTCGACTACTGGACCTTCAATCCGGAGCCGTGGCACACGGCGTATGTCGCAGGCCTCTTCGCGCAGGCATCCTACCTCGTGAAGCCGTTCTCGAAAGAACGAGCCGCCGAGCTGGCCGGGCGCGCCGAAAGGGCCTACGCGTGGGCGGAAAGCCAGAGCGCACCGCGGGAGTTTTTGATGTATGCCGCGGGTGAGCTCGCCCGCGCCACCGGCGACGCGTCGTATGCCGAGGACTACGAGGCCTCCTGGTCGACCTTCGGCGGCGGGGGTCTCTTCGGTAACCTGCAGACCTGGTCCAACATCTATCCGGGGTCGTTCAACGGGAACTCACCGCTGCTCGCCGACTACACGGTGGGTTACGTCGGCTCGTCCCAGGCCCAAAGCTCCATCGTCTCTGCAACTCAGACAGGCCTCATCGACAACGCGGACACGGCTGCGCGGAGCATCCTCGACTCCAGCCATGCCATGCGCAACGGTCGCCCCAACTGGATGCCGCCGGACTGGGGCAACTCGGTCTCCACCGCAAAGCACGCAGACCCCATCTACCAGGCGCTGGGCGTGGCCGAGCCGGACGAGGGCTCCGCGCAAGACTACTTCGATGCGCTGAGTCTGTCGGCCGACTACGTGCTCGGAGCCAACCCCGCAGGCATGGCGTACATCACCGGGCTCGGCACCTGGTCACCCCAGGAGCCGCTGCACACCGACTCGCTCGCCTTCATCAAGAACAAGGGCTTGCCACCGGTGCCTGGAATTCCGGTCTACGGACCCGTGCAGAACTTCCCGGGTCCGAGCTACTACGATCCAGTCGAGGCGGCGTTCTACCCAGCCTTCAGCCAGCAACCCATGGGCCTTCATCACGTCGACGCCCGAGTCGCCGTGAACATGAGTGAGTTCAGTGTCTGGGAAACCCAGGCGCCGCTGGCCGCACTCTTTGCGACGCTCGCTCCAGGCCTCGAAATCCCGAACGACTGGAAGGCCGGACAGGTCGACCACCGCTCGCCCCTTCCCGGGCATCGCACGGACTGAACGAGTCGTAAGCTGCTATCCCCGCAGGGAATTGCGACCTGCCCCCCGGCTTAAGTAGGCTGGGGGGCAACCGTTTCCATGGGGGGATCATGTCGATACCGGAACGAGGCATCCTGGACCTGACGTACCTCGCCGAAGCAGCAGACGGCGACGCAGAGTTCATCGAAAACGTGCTTCTGGAGTATTTGGAAGACGCAACGAAGCACGTTGAAGAACTCCGCGCGGCCCTCGATGCTGGCGATCCCGAGTCGATTCGGCGCGCCGCTCACAGCGTCAAGGGCGCCAGCGCGAACGTCGGGGCGATTCGGGTCGAACAAGTCGCCGAAGAGCTCGAGCGAAAGGGTCGAGAGGGAGACATGAGTGAGACCGACGAGCTCATCGCCGAGCTCACGATCGAACTTTCGCGCGTGCGCGCCCAATGCGCGCACGGCACGGAGGCGCTCCTCGCCGCCGTCTGAATGACCCTCATCCCCGATACCTGAAGCGCGAGCGCGCCCGTCAAGCTTGAGCTTTGGCAAGGCTTTCGCGAGCACCAGAGCGGAACGTACGTGGGTACTTGAGAGCCATCGGACCTTCGCCGCGCCGCGATCCCGGTTCGCGGGAACTGACCGCGTATCAGTCACGCCGCGACGAACCACGCGCTTCGACGCGCTGAAATTGGCTTTCCCGTGAGGACCGTCGTCGTGGGCTCGGTTTCCATCCGCGCACCTGCATCCAGCTCGACGCGGTCGATGTTCCCGTAAGCGACGACGCGAAGCTTCAGGGGTTCGGCATTCCCGTCGTCGGAGTCGATACTCAAGTGGAGCGTGCGCCGACGGAGCACCGCGGTGATCGTGTAACGCCGAGCGTCGCCCCGCCTGTAGGCCAGCGAATGTCCGTCGTCCACCTCGTAGTCCAGGGTGGCTTCGTCGCCGGGGCGGAGGAACGCATGGAGCTCCACCTCACTCAGGGACATCTCGGCCGTGGAGGCGAGTTTCCACGGGCGGGAGGGATCTCCCGGACGCATCGGGATCAAGCTCCCGCGGCGCACGTAGAGCGGGGTCTCGGAGCGAGCCACCCGCTCCTCGCTGGAGCGTCCCCCGCGTACCCAGGTCCCCTCTCGTGCGCAGAACCAATCGCCCGAAGGTAAGAGTACGGATCGCTGGTCACTCTCATCCACCACCGGCGCCTGAAGAAGGCTCGGGCCAACGAAGAACTCGTCGTCCCGAGCGAAGAGCACAGGCTCGGTCCGCTCGTAGAAGAGGGGCCGGAGAATAGCCTGACCGGAGCGCTCCTGCTCGACGAAGAGTTGATAGAGGTACGGTAGAAGCTTGTATCGCAGACGCACGTAGCGTCCCACGATCGAGAGAGTGCGCTTCGAAAACGCCCACGGCTCCTGCCGCCGGCATCCCTTCACGCTGTGGTTCCGGAGGAACGGGAACAAGAAGGCAGTCTGGTACCAGCGCTCGCAAAGGCGCTCGGTCGCATCCCAGCCGAAACCGGGAACATCGGGTCCGTTGAAGGGGATCCCGGAAAGCCCCAGGTTCAACGCAATCGGGATCGAGGTGCGCAGATGGGCGTAGTTCGAGAGGTTGTCTCCACTCCACACCGCCGCATGGCGACTGACCCCGGTGAAGGCGCTGCGCGTCAGGACGAACGGACGCTCGTCGGGGCGAGCCCGAACGAGACCGTCGCGCGTCGCCTGGGCCATGCCCAGCCCATACTGATTGTGGTAGCTCGCGTGACTCAGACGGCCTCGATCGAACCGCATCGCTTCGAGCTCAACGGGCCCCACCGAGGGATCGTTCATGTCGACCCAGTAGCCCGAAAAGCCCCACTTCTCCGTGAACGACGCCACGTGCTCTGCCCACCAGTCTCGCGTGCCGGACAAGGAGTAGTCGGGGAAATGAGTGCGCCCGGGCCAAACGAAACCGAGGAAGGGGCGTCCTTCTTCGGTCTGGCAAAAGTGACCGTCTCGGAGACCTTCGTCGTAGGCGAAGTACCCCGGCTCGCATTTCACTCCCGGATCCAGGATGGGCACCACGCGACGCCCTCGCTCGCGCAGGTTCTCGATTCCATCACGGCCATCCGGAAAGAACCCGTCGTTGCAGGTGAACACCTTGAACTGGTCCATGTAGTCGATGTCGAGCCACAGTCCGTCACAAGGGATCCCCACGCGTCGGAAGGAGTCATCGAGCTGCTCCAGATCGTTCTGACTGCCATAGCCCCATCGGCTCTGGTGGTGCCCGAGCGCCCAAAGGGGCGGGCGTGGTGTCGTCCCGACGAGCCGCTGCAACTTCCGAGTAAGCTCCTCGAGGGACGGACCCACGAGGAAGTAGACGACGGGACGACCACTATTCGAGCCGAGATACAGATGATCACCTTCTGGATCGACGCCCGGCGCAGGCTCCTGTTTGTCGATGGCGAAGAACGGATTGGTCGCCATGAACACGGCGTACGGGTTGTCGATCAGAATGCCGACGAACGTCCCGCCGCGTTCAACGATCAGGTAGGGCACCGAAATGTACGGCGGGTCGATTCGCGCCTCGCTGATCGTTGACGGGGGGAAATCTGCCCAGACGTCGGTATTCCAAAACTTGGTGCGGACTCCCGAGCGGTCGAGCGGCCCCCATTTGCCCCCCATCCCAAAAAAGCGATCGTCCGGGCACGGCACGAAACGCAACATCCAGGCGTCCCCGCACAGCCCAAAGCTGCCGGTAGGGTGACCCGCGAGGAGGGACGCCTGCGGGCGGCGGCGAGGACGAGCGTCCAAACGGAGCTTTCCCGACGCATCGAGCGAAAGAGCATACCGACTCTTCGCACCACGGGTCGGTTCGAGCGGCTGGCGAGCGGCCCCTTTGGTCCAACGTCGGTTTTCGACCGCGAAGCGAAAGACCTCATCGCCGAAGTCGTCGATCGAGAAGCGAAAGCTCGATTTTCCGACCGCGGCGCGCCGGTCGTGAACCTCTTCCACGAAGCGGAAGTTTTCTGGATGGTGGATCTTGTGAAAGTCCATCGGCACCGCACTATAGCGAAAGCCACTCGGGACCCGCTGAAACACGGCGAAACGTGGAGTGAGGAGTCCAAGCTTCGCCGTGACGACGATTCCCTCGCCGCGACGAGGGGGGCTGAGAAAGCTAACGAGCGAGAGCGTCTCGCAGGCCCGACGCCCGCACCACACGCCGTTCGACGCCGACAGCCACCGCCGAGCGCGAGCCGAAAACGTGCACCCTCCGCTTGGCGCGAGTGATCCCAGTATAGACGAGCTCACGCGTCAAAAGCGGCGAGTCGGCGCTGGGCAGCACCACCGCGACCTCGCCGTGCTCCGATCCCTGACTCTTGTGGACGCTCATGCAGAAGGCGGTTTCGTGGGCCGGTAAGCGTGCGGGCGACAGCACGTGCTCACGACCGTCTGGCGCGACGAAGTAGGCGCGCAAATCGCCTCTCTCGTCAGGCCAGAGCAGTCCAACGTCTCCGTTGAAGAGTCCGACCGAATAGTCATTCTGCGTCACGAGCACCGGACGACCTCGGTAAGCGGGACCGAATGCCTTCACCAACCCTTCGTCCGAGAGCGTCCGCTCGACCGCTCGATTCAAGTGCTCGACTCCCGAAAATCCGCGTCGGTGCGCGCAAAGGATTCGGAACTCCCCGAGCCGGGCAATCGCCGTGTGGACGTCAGGCGCCCTCAAGTAGGAACCGTAGCGCGCAATCGCAAGCTCCCTGAGGGCCGACGGGAGATCCGGACCAGGCTCCGCCTCCACGAACGAGAGCTCGTCGTTCGGCCGATCGAGCAGTTCGAGCACGCCCCGAGGGTCGCCGCGTCGCACGGCGAAAGCCAGCTGCCCAATGGAACTCCTGTCGTCGAAGCGGTAGCTCTTGGTGAGTTCGACGATCGATGCGGAAAGGCCGTCTCGAACCTCGGAGGCCCCCTCCGCACCCGCGTCGCAAAGCTCGGCCAGTACACTCCCCGCTTCGACCGATGCGAGTTGATGTCTGTCTCCGAGCAGGACGAGCCGAGCCCGGGGAGCCACGGCCTGCACCAGCGAACGCATGAGTGCCACATCCACCATGGACGCTTCGTCCACGAGCACGACGTCCGCGACCAAGGGACGGCTGGCGTCGTGCCGATAGCGGGTAGGAGTATCGCGACGCACGCCGAGGGCTCGGTGGATCGTCGAGGCTTCCTCGACGATCGCTGCCTTCACCTCGTCGGAGGCGTCGAGGCGTCCCTTGGCGGCCCGGATGGATTCGACGAGGCGCGCAGCAGCCTTGCCCGTCGGCGCCAGGAGGAGGACCCGCGGGGCCCGATCTCCTCGGGCGAGGGCCTGCTCGACGAGCAAGGCCAGGAGTCGAACCACTGTGGAAGTCTTTCCCGTCCCGGGGCCGCCCGAGATCACGCAGAAGCTCCGTTCGATGGCAACGGTGGCAGCAAGTCGTTGCCGGTCCACTTCCCCAGGACCGGCGACTCCGAACATGCGATCGAGCCCCTCGTCGCGAAGACGAGCGTCGGGCGCCTCTGCCGGGCCTCGAAGGCGCTTCCGGATCGCCTCCGCGAGGACGACCTCGTGTTCGAAGTAGCGATGCAGGTAGAGGCGCCCCTGGTCGTCGAGCACGAGGGGACGGCGCTCGTCGCCGCGGCTCACCAAGGGGCTTTCCCGAAGGACCCGCTGCCAAGCTTCTGCGGGAGGGCAGGCTCCCACCACGACGCCGTTTTCGTCGAGGAGGTCTTGCCCCCCTATCTCCATGAGAGGCACGCACACGTGCCCTGCTCGCACCTGTCGACTCGAAAGGGCTGCTGCGAGGAGCACTTCGGTGCGCTCTTCGTTCGCAAGACTCGCTACGGTGCGAGCGAAGTGCACGTCGATCGCTTCGAACACGCCGGCATCCGCGAGCCGGTCGATACCGAGTGCGTCGGCCTTCTCGAACGGGCCCGAAAGCTCACTCACGCGACCCTCCCCGGTGCATCGAGGAGGTCCGAGAGACCCTTGATGAGCGCTTCGCTCGGTCGATCGAAGAAGACCCCGCGATCCGCCCCGGTCTCGGGGGAGATGCCCCGAACGAAGAGATAGTAGACCCCACCGAAATGCCTTTCGTACGAGTACCCGACGACGCGCTGACGGAGGTAGCGGTGCACCGCTACGCTGTAGAGTAAGTACTGCAGGAAGTAGTGGTGGTCGGCCATGGCGGGGGTCAGCCGGTCTCGCACGTAGTCGTCGGGACTCACACCGAGATGATTCGATTTGTAGTCGAGCACGTAGAAGCGTCCGTCGTGCTCGAAGACGAGATCGATGAAGCCCCGCAGAAACCCCGACCAATTCCGAAACCCGAGCTGAGAGACCCGCTCGGGATAGTCAGCGGGCCACGGAGCGGGTTGTCCACCGCTCGCGAGCGCACGACCCAAACGCTCAGCGCTCAGGGGCCCCTCTTCCGTCGCTCGAGACACCGGCAAGGTGAACTCCATTTCTGCCACCCGCTCGTGCCGAGCCAAATTGCCGAGGCGCAGGCTTTCGTCGTCCGACGCGAGGGGGGTCGAGAGGACCTGCTCGACGGACGCGACCACGGTCGGAGCCCACTCGGCATCGAAGCCATGCCGACCAAGCTCGCTCTGCACCACGCGCCGGCGAGCTTCGGGATCTCCTTCTGCGAAAGGCGCGTTCTCGAACACCGCGTGAAGAAAGTCGCCCGGGCCCGCTCCGCGGGGAAACTCGGCCAAGATGACGGTCGACGGAGACGACTCGGATGCCGCTCCTTCGGGTTCCCTTTCCGAAGCACCCGGGACAAGTGGCGCTCCTTCGTCCACGTCGCGCCCCTCGCGAGCCTGCACACTGAGTTGACGGTGGCTCACACCTCGCACCATCTGCGAGAAGCTGCTCGTGCGCTCGGCTTCACCGATGGCTTCGCGCCGGAGCCTGCGCGCCGTGAGGAGGGGCGCCTCGTCATCTTGGGCGACGCGATACGGGGGGCCGGGCTCCACGGACACGGCGCGCACTTTGAGGGCCCCCCCGCTCGCCTCCGCGAGGATTTCGACTTCCGCGAGCCGTGCGTCCGCGTCCATGGACTTCAGACGCGCGACGATGTCTGTCGAAAGCCCCCCGAGGGACTCGCTCGGTTGATGCAGCAAATACCCGAGAGAAGAAAACGCTGGCGTGGGGTCCCCCCACAGGATCACCAGGTGGTGTTTGGCGCGTGTGAGCGCGACGTAGGCGAGGCGCATGGCCTCGGCGCGACTCTCCCTCTCGGCGATCTCCAGGGGTTTGCCTTTTTGACTCTCGATTCGCACGTCGAGTTCGAGACGCTCCCCCGCTTCGGGGTTGTGAAATCGGAGATTTTGCCGCTCCGAGCCGAACATCTCGGCCTTGGCTCCGAGGAAGGGCAAATACACGATCGGGTATTCGAGGCCCTTGCTCTTGTGCATCGTGGTGAGAGTGACTGCGTGTGCGTCACTTTCGAGGCGCAGCTGCTGGGCCTCCGGAGCCATCCCCTGGCGGCTCGGATCGGTTCGAACCTCGTCGAACCACTGCAACAGCCCGACGATCCCCAGATGCTGTTCGACCTCAGCCTGGTGGAGCAGCTCGATCAGGTGGCGCAAGTTCGTGAGCCGCCGCTCACCGTCCGTCGCCTCCAGCGTGACTCTCACGACGCTGAGCTCCCCTGTCAGGCGCCCCATCGCCTGAACGAAGCCGCGCTCCGCCCACGTCGCGTGCCATCGCCGAAACCGCTCGGCCCAGATTTCCCAAGCGCGCTCGTCGTCGGCCAGTGCGGCCAGCTCGTCGGCACGCAAACCGACGAATCGAGTGACGAGAGCCGTTCGAATCGCCGTGCCACTCGACGGTTCGGCGAGGGCGCGCATCACCCTTGCGAGCTCGTCTGCCTCCGCTGCTTCGAACACGCTGCGATCGCCTTGAAGGACGCTCGGGATCCCGAGATCGCGAAGGTGCTCCTGGATCTGATGCGCTTGCGCGTTGCTCCGAGTGAGCACCGCCACGTCCCGCGGCTCCACGGGTCGGCCGTCGATGTCGGCGCCGCTGTGAAGCATCCGCGCGATCTCCTGCGCCGTGACGAACCCCCACTCGTCGGTCCCCTGCCAAACGCCCTTGGGGCGGCCCACCGCGCGGCGACTCAGCATGAGCACTTCGACGGGGGGCACACGCTGACCCTTCCGGCGGAGGCGGTCGCCACGGCCCTCGGGTGCTCCAACGGGCGCGTAGCGAATGCCCTCGACGAGGAAGGGATTTTCGATTCGTCCGTAAAGCGCATTCAGCGCCGAGAGCACCCCCGGATCCGAGCGAAAGTTCGTGGTCAGCGTCCAAGCGCCGTCCGCCGCGTCGCGCGCGGCCGCCAAATACGCGTACACATCCGCACCGCGGAAGGCGTAGATGGCCTGCTTCGGATCGCCGATGAGAAAAAGCGCAGGTGCCTTTCCGCTCGGGTTCGGGGTCCCGTAGACGCGCCGGAAGACCTCGTACTGCACCGGATCGGTATCCTGGAACTCGTCGATCAGCGCGACCGGATGGCGATCACGGATCTTCCGAGCAAAGCCCTTGCCCGAGCGACCCTGGAGCGCCGCCCGCAAACCGTAGAGCAGATCGTCGAAGGACTGAGTGCCCGCCTCACGATGGAGCGCAGTCACGCGCTCACGAGCGTAACGAACCAATTTTTCCCGGAGCACGCCCAGGAATGCATCGGCGCGATCTCCGAGCGCGCGATGGGCCTTCGTGAGCTCCTCCATCGCTGAAAACAGCCAGTGCTGCGGAACCTCGTACCCCTTCTTCACCGCGCGAGGAGTCTCGACGAAAAACCCCGCGTTGACCCGCTCGGCCGCTTCCGGCAAGAGCTCTCCTGCCTCGGGCTGCCGACTGAAGTACGCGTCGAGCTCCTTCCGGTATCGAGCTATCTTCGGCAGGCCGAAATACGTGGCGTGAAGCGCTCGGGGAGAGAGGAGAGCAAACGCTGCATCGGCATGCGCCTCATACACTGCTTTCGCACGCCGCCACGCGCGAACGTAATCGTCGAAGGCACCTCGCGGGTCCTCCGCCTGGCTTTCGCCATGCAGCGGCAAATCGGGCCACGCCGCCGCGACGTAGGCGAGGGAGACGAGGGAAGCGAGAGATACCCGACGCTCGACCAGAAGCCCCCACAGATCGGGCGGCAGCGGAGCGATCTCTCGGGCCCAAAAATCGTATGCCACCTCCGTCACCAGGGCTCGCTGATCGCCCACCAGCTGAAGGTCGAAGCGCGCGCCACTTTCGAACGCATGCTCCTGCAGCATGCGTTGCGCGAACCCGTGGATGGTGAAGATGGCGGCTCGGTCGAGCCCGCGAAGAGCCGCCTCGAGGCGAGCCGAAGCCGCAACCCGGTCCGGCACTCTCTCGAGAAGTCCAGCGAGTATCGGGTCGCTCTCTTTGGCCTCGCCCGAAGCAAACGCACAGGCGGCCTCTTCGATACGCCGTCTCACACGGTCGCGAAGCTCAGCGGTGGCAGCTTTGGTGAAGGTAACCACCACGATTTCGTCAACCCCGAGCTCGCGCTCGAGGAGCAGCCGCAGGTAGAGCGTCGTGATGGTGTAGGTCTTTCCGGTGCCCGCGCTCGCCTCGATCAGCTGAGTCCCGGTGAGGGGCACATCGAACGGCTGAAGGGGCCTCATGTCTCCTCCTCCCGGTGCTCCAAGAGTGGTTCGAACACGCGACGACTGACCTCTCCGAAGTCGGGCCCATCGACGGGTGCGAGCGGGAGATCGCCAACAGGGTGCGAAGCGTGCCCCACCAGCCTCAGGTGAGGACGACGCTCCGAGATGGGATCGCGCTCCCGGAACGCCTGCTGGACGTACGGATCGCGACTCTCCAAAAATCCGAAGGTTCCGTGAAACTCGCCCGCTGCTGCCTTGAGCGCTCGCTCCTCTGCATCGGGCTTTCCAGCGTTCCTCGTGAAGGACTCGACGTAGGAAAGCGACGCGCTCGGGAACAGGGGCAGCGCCATGCGATGGCCCACTTCGTACAGCTCGAGGAAATCGACGAGGAGCTCCCGCGCGCGCGCGGTCCCGGGCGATCGGTAGCGACGAACCACTGCATTTCCGCTCTCTCCGCGACCCACCAGCACACTTTCATTTACGCCGAGCTCGGAAGCGCACAGAGCGAGGTGCCGAAGCCACAGGGACAGTTCGTGCTTGGCGACGATCTTCGAAAATCGACACTCGAGCTGCACACCTGGGAAGAGGCGATGCAAACCACCCCGCACGAGGCGCGGTCGCTCGAGCTGCGGCTCTCGAAAGAAGAGCTCGACGGCGGCAGGTGGAAGTGACTGACCCGTCTGCCAGGGAGCGGCAGCCTCACGGATCGCACGCACGGTTGCCTGGATCTGACGGAAGGAAAGAACTCCGGGAGTGCCGATCGGCAAGAGGCCGCGGGCCAGCTCCACCTCCTCGAGCAGGTGGGGATCGACCTGATCGGCCCCCAAGAGGCGCGCTCCCACTCGGTACCGCTCGAGCGCGTCCGCCTCGACAGGCTCTCGATCCTCGACCAATTCGACGTCGTCCCCAAGGAAGACTCCGAGGCTCCGCAAGATCCCCCGCGCGGGGTTTTCGAAGAACCGAACGAGCTCATCCAGCTCGATCACCTCGGGGGGTTGTCGTTCGGAGAGCGCCTCTCCGAAAAACGGGAGCGCTTTCGCGCGGGCGAGAAGCAGCGATCGGGCGCCCGCGGCGTGCTCGACCGAAAAGCTGACGAGCCGAGGGTCACTTCCATCGAAGTATCGCGGACTGAAGGGTTGCAAGGGATGCTCGACGGGCCGGAGCGAGGAGCGGCCTCCAGCGTCGTCGCCCCTCATCGAGCTCAGCACGCTCGAAAGCTCGGAGACCACCACGGCCGGAGGGCGTTCAGCGTTGTCCTGGATGCCGCGTCCGACGTAGCTGACGAGCAGCTTGTCCCGAGCGGACAGCAACGTCTCGAGGAAGAGGTAGCGGTCGTCCGAGCGCAACGACCGGTCGCCGATGCGTGGCCGCTCGGCGATCTTGTCGAAGCCCAAGTGCTTTTCTACGCGTGGAAACTCGCCATCGTTCATTCCGAGGACACAAACCACTCGAAACGGGATGCTCCGAAGGGGCAACAGGGCGCAAAACGTGACGCCGCCAGAGAGGAAATCAGCGCTGTGTCGTTCTGCTTCGAAGTGGTCGGAAAGCAGGCTCTGCATGACCTCGAGGGAGACAGGTCGATCGAAACCCGCAGCCTCCGCCTGCTCCGCCAGAAGGTGGAACCCCTCGTAGAGAGGTCGAAGACGAAAGGCTCCCGCGGGGTCCTCGGCGAGGGTAGCTCGGACCAATGCATCGAGCTCGGCGCGAAAACTCGGAACAGAGCGCTCCGCCCCGAGACGCTTCCGAAAGGAAAACAGCGTGTCGACTAGCTCGGCCAGTCGTCCGAGCAGGGGTGCGTCTTCGGCACTCACCCCGTCGAATGGTACAGTGCCGCCGAAAGTCGTGAGCTCGTCGTCGGCGAGCGCCACCCCCAACAGGAGGCGCCTGAGACCGAACCCCCAAGTGTTCTTGTCGTCTTCGGGGAGTCCGTACTCGGCGCGATGCGCGCCGTCCTGTCCCCAACGAATCCCTGCTTCGTGGACGAACCTCGCGATGGTGGGCAGATCGGTCGGGGTGATTCCGAAACGGGCTCGGACCGGTTCGAGCTGAAGCAGGTCGAGCACTTCGCTCGCTCGAATGCGCCCCCGGAGAACGTCGAAGATGGACAGTAGCGCTGAGGCGGCCACGTTGACCTGCCGTTCGCTGCGATCCGCGATGCGAAAGGGAATGGAGTCTCGCGCCTTGGGATCGCCGTCGAAGGTGGCCTCGATGTACGGCACATAGCTCTCGATGTCGGGAGCCATGACCACGACGTCGTCGGGGCGAAGGGAAGGATCGTCGTCGAAGAGGCCAAGAAGCCGCTCGCGAAGCGCCTCGATTTCGCGCATCGCGCTGTGGGTCGAGAAGAGCTCGATCGACCCATCATCGACCCCCGAAGGCAGGAACGGGATCGCCGATCCGTCGCGCGCGGACGAGCGGAGGAGGTCGGACTGCAGGGCGTGCAAGACCGAGTCTTCGCCGGGGGACTCGAAATCGGCCGGAGCGTCGACGTAGCGCACTTCGCTCTCGAGCGTGTGTTGAAGCGCCGCCGCCACGCCGCCGAGGGAGGCCAGGAGTGGATGCACGTCGTTGCCCGAACTCAGCGCGAGCTCGGCACCCGGCGCGGCTTGAGCGAAGTACTGGTCGGTTGGGCAAAGCGCGAAGAGATGCACCTCCGAAAACTCGGCGATCTTGCCGAGGAGGCGTAAATACAGAGGCGGCAACGAAGCCCCGCCTACGATGCTGACACGGGCCGGGAGTGCCCCTCGCTGCACGAACAGGGGGCTGAACTCCTCGACGAACCGGGCCGCCCGGGAAGCGAGGTGCCCATCACCCAGCCTCTCGACGATGTGACGCCAGAGCACTGGTTGCCAGTCCGACCCGCGCCCCCGCTCCCAAGCGATCACCATCTCGGGGCGATAGACCACGTACTGATCGAAGAGGTGAGCCACGCGGCGGGCGAGCTGGAGACAGCGGACCCCCGCAGGGTCCTCCTCCAGGTAGCTCGCCACCGGCGCCATGGCTCGCTCGCCGCGCAGCTTCCCGAACAGGTCAGCCACCGTCCACGCCAGCGAGTCACGCTCGTACCGCTGGGTACTGTCGTTGGGGCCGAGCACCGCGTTCATGCACTCTTGGATGAAGGTGCGCGGGAAGGGAAAGCGCGCGTTGGCAAAGGCGCCTGTTCGCCGCGCGAGTTCGCGCGAGATCCAGCGTTCCATGCCCTGGCTCTGGATGAGGATCGCCTCCGCCTGGAGGCTCGCGAGCTTCGGGGTCGCGAGGACGCGCGCGAGCTCGTCGACGAGCCGCTCCATCCGATTGCTGCGGTGGACGAACATGGTCGCGGCACCTGGCTAGCGCGAAAGACCCGGCCCTGGCCAGCCCGCCGCCCCCGCGGCTCCAGGCACCGGGAAGCTCACCTGACCTGAGCGCCGGTGAGGCCGCTCGGCCCCACCAGTTCGAGGCAGACCACCCGAGCTACTTAGGCGACCCCATGCTGAGCCGACTGAATCCGTATGGGCGATTTCCTCCCCGCTCCTCGTATCGGCGTCGCGACGGCACTCTTGCTCGCCAACGTCGTCGGAGGTTGCAAGAGCGAAGGCACTTCACGACTCGTCCTCACTCCCGTCGGCGACATCCTGCCCCGCACCGTCGACGAACCACCGGTACCCCCAGACCCCGATCCTCCGAAGCCCGCACCGCCCGATCCCATTCCCCCCAGACCCCCCAAGCCCATCCCGCCACGTCCCCCCAAACCGGAGCCGCCCGAGCCACAAGAACCCGGACGAGACCCCGGCGAAGACCCCGTCTGCCCGAGCGACATGGTGCACGTCGCCGGAGATTACTGCCCCGTCGTGCGACAGCGATGCTTGGAGCATCATCCCGAGTACCTTGCCCGCAGGGGCGATCCGACCGTCAGCGAGCGTTGCCTCCGCTACCAGTCGCCGAGTGAGTGCTCGAGCAAAGAGCGACGTCCTCTGAGCTACTGCATGGACCGCTTCGAGTACCCGGGAACACCAGGCGCGCTCCCACGGGTGCTCACAAGCTGGCTCGAAGCCGAGAAGCTCTGTCAGGCGCGTGGCAGGCGTCTCTGCACGGAGGACGAGTTCAACTTCGCGTGCGAAGGCCCCGACATGCTTCCCTATGCCACCGGTTTCGTGCGCGATGAGGCCGCCTGCAACATCGACCGCCCCTATCGCCTCCCGGATCACTCACATCGGATGAAGACCTACGATGCTTGCCCTGACGATGCGTTCTGCCGAGCGGAGCTAGAACGGCTCGACCAACGGCATGCCATCGGCTCCCGCACGACATGCGTGTCCTGGTCTGGAGTGGTGGATTTGAACGGCAACGTGAACGAGTGGGTGTCCATTGTCGGCGAACGCTCACCCGACCGAAGCGGACTCAAAGGAGGCTGGTGGGGGCCCGTTCGCAATCGCTGTAGACCGACGGTGCGTTTTCACAAGGAGAACGACTACGGCTACGAGGCTGGTTTCCGCTGCTGCCAGGACGCGAAAGGCGCCTCCGAAGCCACTCCGTGACTCTCGCTCTTCTGGCGTTCATCCCACGCGAAGAGCGCCGCAGGCCTTACAACTGCCCAGCCACGGACAAGCCCGAAAACCCCGGGGTTGCCACACCGCTCACCTCGACCGACGGCTTGTCTGGCCACAAGAGGAGCGTAGTGATGCTGGTCGCCGCCCCGAGTCCTGCTGCAACGAAGCCACCGATGGCAAACCCCGTCGCCCGATCTCGATCGTCCAGGGCGTCGCGCAGGCCGTTGCAGGGACCCTCGAGAGCCCCGGTGGCGCCTGAGCAAGCGCCTTCCATCGTCGTCGTTTGGGCGTCCACCTCGGCCCGGTAGCGCCCCACGTCCTCCGAAGCTGAGCCTCGTTCGAGCAACCCCCAGACGCCCACCCCCAGTCCAATGGCCGCAAACGCCGCCCCGCCGACGACCGCTACCGGACGCCAGCCGGGGGGCTCGATGGTTGCAGCCTCGTCGCCGACCAATGGCTCCGCGGGCGGTCGGGGAAAAGCGGCGACGAGGGTGACGCGCCCCCGAGCCTCGGCCTTTAGTGTGGTGGACAGCGGTCGACGTCCCGCTGCAGTGATCCGAATCTCGTGCGTGCCAGGATCGAGCAGGAGCGGCTCTCCTGGCTTCCAAGAGGCCACTGCAGCCCGGTCGATTTCCAACGTCGGAGCAAGCAATGGTTCGGTGAACACCACGGTCAGGCGCGGACCATCCGTCTGGATGCGTTTGATCGCTGGCTCGAGGAGCTCCTCCACGTCAGGGGCAGGCTCGTCCTTCAGGAGCTCTCGAGTTGCTTGGTATTCGGAGAGCGCCTCGCCCCACTTTCCGCCCCGCTCGAGACAGAACGCAGTGTGATAGCGGAGGCCTGGGGTGTTTCTGATGACTGCGGCCGCGCGAAACTTCTCGGCAGCAGCCAGCCACTGTCTCTGCTCCATCAGCGCCTGCCCTTCCGCAAAGAGTTTCTTCGCGCGGGCCAGTTGTTCCTCTGACGATGCAGAGTCGGCCTTCCCCGCCGTCGAAGGCACGCCTGAAGACGCAGTGACCGGCTGCTCGGCGCTCGCCACCCGGGGGTGACCAAGCACGCCGGTCAGGATTAACGCACCGCACTGCAGTTTTCGAGCAATGACCGTTTTCATCCCAGGGTTTCGGTACGGACGAACTTCGTGTTGCGAGAAAAATGCTCCAGCTGAGCGGTTCCGCGGAACTTTTTCCCCAACGGACTTGGTGGCCGCCGCGCCAGACAGTTCAGAAACGTTGCATACACCTGAGGGGGTTCCTTGTCAGGGCGTGTCGAGCTCGCAGGACGATATCAGGGCTGAAACGTGAAGGTCTCGACCGCGGCCGAGTGCGGCCAGGTCGAACCCAAACCAACTCCAACGCCGTCCGGGTCCAAGAGGTCGACCAAGTAGAGACGAAGCGGTGAATCCGAGGTCGAGCCGTCGCGGTATGCATACGCGACCCAGGCGGAGTCGGTGGAAATCGCAGTCTTACCGGACACACCCGTGTCCCAGTGACTGATCTTGCGAGGCTGTCCTGGACCGTCATCGAGCAGTTCGACCAAGAACAGGTCCTCCGTCTGCGACGCATCGAGCTTTCCAAGGCCCACCAAGAACCGCGACTGAGGGTCAGTGCCCACGACGCTCGCCTGAGTCGCGCCCGGAATCGCTCCAACAATGGTCCCAGCCTCCCCCCCACCGGTTGCGGCTAGGTAGGTCTCCTGACCGCTGGAGAACCGAAGCCAACGCGCGTCTGGAGAAAACGCCGGTGTCCATAGCTCGAGCGCAGACTGAGACCAGTCGAACGAAAACTCGCGGATCTCCGCCTCATCCGGGTCGACCAAGACGACACGAGAGCCCTCCGCCGTCTCGAGCCGCGCCGCGAAGAACTTGCTGTTCGGGGCCCACTGGATGCCGCTCGCTTCAGAGCTCTCGAAGACTGGTTCCCCATCCTCGATCGACTCTGACGGATAGACCCAGAGGCCGCCGCCATAGTCGACGTCGGAGATCCACTTCATGTCCGGGCTCACCAAACGGGTCGCGCTGCTGCATTCCGCGAGGGGCGACGATGAGAGGTCGGCGAAGTCGACGATCGATTCCTGTAGAACGTTGCCGCAGCCATCGTACATACTCCCCACCGCCGTTTCGTCCGTTGGGTTCGCCCGGACGATGGCCAACGGCAGGTCGAGCCGTTGGGGCACACCGAACTCATTTTCATTCCGGCGAACGTAGACCAGAGCCCCCCCGAGCTCTCGAAAAGTCACGAGAGAATCGTTGACCCACTTCAGCGTCCGTACCGGCAGATCGATGCTGTCACCGACGATGACGGACGACTGGGCGTTGCCCTCGGAAAACCTGGACGCATAAACCGAGTAGCTCGGACTCTCCTCTGAGCCAACGTTGCTCGCCCATGCCAACCAGTGGGAAGAGGTATCCCACTGCACTTCCAAGAAGCTCCAGTGTTCCCGGATTTCACCGAGAGAGATAGCTGGCTCCAATTCGGGCCCGGACAGGTCGACGACGAAGAGCTCATGCATCCAGAGGTCATCGACGGTTTGCGTAAACGCCAGCTTCGACCCGTCCGGAGAAAAAGTAAATCGAGGAAGGTCGATGCTGGGGAGCTGGGTCACCCGGACTTTCGTTCGCAGCTCGGTCGTCAGATCGACCAAGTACAGGTGGTACTGGCCGTCGTTCTGCTCGTCGGAAACGTAGGCGAGATAGCGCTTTTGCCGAACCGTCAGCGTGGTCTCCACACTTGCCGCGTTGTCCTCCGAGTCGGTCACCCGGATCGCGAAGGTGAAACTCCCCGTCTCGTTTGGGACACCCCGGAGCCTCCCCGAGGAGTCAAGCGTGAGGCCTCCCGGAAGCTCCCCTGAAGCAATGGAGAACGCGTATCCGTCCCCGGTGCCGCCTCGGGCCGCCGCGGTCGCGCTGTAATCGATGTTGAACCACGCGTCCGGTAAATGGGGTTCGTCGAGGACGAGCTCGGGACGCGCAGGGCTCTCACCTCCCGCACCGGCGTCTCCAGCGCCGCCCATTCCGCCAGCGCCGCCGGCCTCGACCACGTCCGGCGTGCTGTCTGCCTCGTTGGAGCGAAACCGCTTGTCACTCGAGCACGCCAGAGCGACGGCGAGGCTCAAGCCGAGCCACAGGAGGCCCCAGGTAAGACGCTTCCGCGACGTGCTCGGTGTCCCCGATCTCATCCGCGGCGTCATACACGGTGGTGAGGGGTCTGTCATAAGTATCGGGTCCGGTGGCGACCCGTGAACTGCTGTGCAAAGAGGCATCTTCCCTTTCGCCGTTTCGACCTTCATCCAGTCGTTTTCGGACGGGCCGAGCGTTCGGTTGCTCGAAAAGTGGCTCTGGGAGACGCGCGCGGCCGATCCCAGTGCCGTGCACACCGGTGCCCGGAAGGAAGAAACCCACTTTTTTTGTTTCCCTGGAGCGCCGTGGCCAGCCGATCGCGCTTCGACCGATCGCGAATGCCTCAAAGAGCGCAGTGCTTGCCGGCAGCGTCGCTGACGCAGGACGCTCCTATCGGGCAGTCACGGTCATCCATCCCCAAACAGGGGTATGTGCACTTCGGCACGTTCGACGAGTCGCCCCGACACAGACCGTCGTCGAAATCGGCGGCGCCGCAGGCAGCGTCGTCAGCAAACTCGGTTTCGCACCCCTCGACAGTGGTTCGATGTTGCTTGAGCGCGATGCAGGTCGTGGTGGCGAGCTCGCACACGACCGTCTCGACGCCGTCGACGCTCGTCACCTCCGCCAGCCTTGCGTAG
Source organism: Polyangiaceae bacterium (assembly GCA_050289625.1). GTDB lineage: Bacteria > Myxococcota_A > Polyangia > Polyangiales > Polyangiaceae > NIC37A-2. Next base: position 47,388 of record JBNKGC010000014.1, read on the forward strand.
GGCCGACTGCCCAAGCCGCAGGTCCCGTCCGGTCCCGGAAGGGGCGCCTCCATCGTCCAAGTGCAGAACGTCCCGACGACGCCCTCACTCGGAGCGGTGTAACGCTGCTCCACGCACACCTGACCCTCTCGGCACTGAGCGTCGTACTGGCACGCCTCGCATGCGAAGAGCTCGTGGGCGGGAAGCGCGGTACACGTGAGCGTCACCGGATCGCAGACGTTGCCGTTGCAATGGCTTTCGTCCGTGCACTGGACGCAGGCACCAGTCGGCAGGCAAACGCTCTGATCCACCGCTTCACACTCTTCGTTGCCGGCACAACCGACACACTTGCCGTCGTCGCAAAGCGGAGCGGTCGGGTTCGAGCAGTGCCCGTGATCCAAGCAAGCCACACAGGCGCGACCCTCGATGTCGCAGTAGGGACGCGACTCGCTTTGCGCGCAGAAGGTGTCATCTTCCTCGGTGCACTCGACGCACTTGTCCGTATCCTCGTGGCAGGCCGGTAGGTCGCCTCCACACGCGCCATCGCACGCAATACCAGCACCCCCTGCGCCCCCAGCACCCCCAGCACCACTCAAGCCCCCAGTACCGACCTCGGAGGGCCCCCCGTCGCTGTCTCCGTCGCAAGTGCGCAAGCTGTCGCAATCCGTACCGAAGCGTTCGGCGCATTGAGGAAGCAACGTAGCCGCAACCAGAATCGAAAGACCAAGCAAGTAGGTGCGCTTCAAAGTGCTCTCCTAGAAGTGGCCGCGCACGAAAAGGCTGGCGCCTCTGTCACGATCCCACGTCGCCGTGGCCGCCACGGGGCTTTCGGGTTGCAAAAGTGTGTAGACGACATAGCCGGCCGTCGCGGCTACACCGACTCCCGTCACGGCCAAGCTAACATCGGCGACGGTGGCCTTCGTGTCGCTCGAGCGTGCTTTCGACTCCAGGGCACGGCACTCGGAGCTCGCCGCACCGGCGCAGGCCCCCGGGGTGAGCGCCTCGCGAAGCTCCTCAGCATCGTCGACATCCGACGACGCCATCCCTCGAAAGACAAGCGATGTCACCCCCGCGACGACGGACACCCCTCCGAGGACGTATGCAGGCACCCAGCTTCGCATTGCCACCCCCGCATCGCCAGTCGCATCCGCGGAGGTCGATGCGGCTGGGGCGCTAGCAGCTGCCATCGGTTTCGCGACGGCAGAAGACTCCTGTCCGTCGACGTCGAGGACCAACTCCCGATCCTGACCCGCCTGAACGCGGAGCGTTCTGCTCGCCACCGTGCGTCCATCCCGCTTCGCGGTCACGACGTGCTCCCCTGGTCGCACGTAGATCCTTTGGGGAAACGGAGGCCCGCCCAAGCGACGCTCACCCACGCTCAGGAACACGCCGCCTTCGGGGCGCACCACCAACCGAATCGTGGCAACACGGCTCCGAGCAGCCTCCCGTAGCTCCCGAAACTTCTGTTCTGCACTGCGTATCTCAGGCCGCGCACTCGCGGCGTAGTGGTCGAGGCAGTAGTCGAGGTGCTCCGTAGCCTCGGGCCACATCTCGAGCGCGGCCTCGACGTGCCCCAGATTGCACGCGATGTCGAACGCACTGGCGAGTTCGAAGGCGCGCAGGTACTCGGTTCGCGCCGTTTGCAAGTCGCCTCGCTTCGCCGCCTCGATCCCCGCACGGAAATAGTCGCGCGCCGCTTCGTGTGTCTCGGCTCGAGCGGGGGACGCAGGCAAGCCGACAGCCGCTCCACAAGAGAGCAGCACGAGCAGAACTCGACACCGAACCCACCTTGACGCGTTCACTCCAGCCACACCTCGAATGGTCTCTTCTCCTTGGGTGAAACCTCCGCAGTGCCAGACGGAGTCGGCCGCATCTCGGCTTGCGACGACGAACCGGCTCGTGGGGGAGTGGTGTCCGCGGGGGGTACCTTCTTCGCCGGTTCCGAGGCATGCGGCGAGACCGAGCCTTCGGAGTCGTGCGTCGGCGCGCTGACCATCGAGGGCGGCACGTCCGAAAGGGGCAGTTTCTCGCTCGTCGCCCTCACGACACCGCCAAGGTCCGCTCCGAGAGGGGGCACGCCGTGCGACACCCCGTCTCCGCTCTGCAGGGTGACGGACGGAACGTCGGCTGCCGCCGGAGCGGGCGATTTGTCCGGTGTCTGGTTTGGGAGTGCGCGGGGAAGGCCCGCGAACACGAGATAGCCAACGACGCCGCCGAAGAGAGCGAGGGCCGAAAGCCACAGTACCGAATACCGACTCCCGTACTGGACGGGTGGCAAGCTCGCGATGTCCCCCAAGGGATCCTCCGGACCCTTGCGTGAGATGCTCGGCTGCGTCGGAACCTTCTGTGGATCGATGTCAGGAGAGAGATGAACGGCAATGGTGTCACGACGGTCGTCGTAACCCTGCGGGGGCGTATTGGGAGGCACGTACGCCGACATCGCCGCCGCGCCATCCGAAACCTCGGTGGGGCGTCGGGAGGACTTTCGTGGTGCGGCCACCGCGTCGGGATCGAAGATCGGCGTTCCACGATCCGGAGAAATCACGCTGATCCCACCGACTTCCTTCGGAGGCTCACCGTTCGGCCGCGGCTCGACGGACTCGGGTTGTTCGCCGCTCCACGACTCGCCCGCGTTCCCACGAGTGCTGGTGTCACGCTTTGCGACCCTCCCCTCGAGCCCGCCTCGGCCGGAAAATCCGCGCTGAGTTTTTCTGGTCGAATTGCTCATCCACGCAGCCAGGCGACCCCGTCGAACGGTGGCCGCTCGCCCCCCACACTGCGCCCATATGGGCTCCGTCGACGCTCGACCTTCACAGGCGGAATGTCAACCCCAGCCGAACCGGGTGCTGAGAGCAGACTTGACCGCCGGGGGGGCGAATCGTCCCCGTTTGGGGAAGTCCCCGGGGCGCTGGAATTCCCGACCAGCCCGACCGCTCAGCGAGGGATGATCAGCTTCTGCCCGACGCGAATCGGCTTTTTCCGACTGATGTTGTTCGCGCGAGTGATCGACGCCACGCTGACCCCGTACCGCTTCGCGATCTCCGAGAGGGTCTCACCCGAGCGCACCGTGTGTACGGTGCGCGTGGCTCCCTTGGCGGACGCCGTCGCCGCTCCGCGGGCTGGAATGCTCAATTTTTGACCGACGCGGATCGTGGACTTCTGGTTCAGACCGTTCGCACTCGCCAATGCTGCCGTGCTCACTCCGTAGCGCGCAGCAATCCCGGACAGCGTTTCCCCCTTCTTCACCACATGTCCCGGTTGGCTCGCCTGGCTCGGTTTGCTCTCCGAGCTCGAGCCGCCGCTGGTTCGTCCCCCTGCCGGAATGCGAATTTCCTGACCCACGAAGATGGCTCGGTCCTTGCTAATGCCGTTCACGGCAGCGATTTGCTCGACCGACACCCCGTACCTGTGAGACAGACCCGACAGGGTATCTCCCCTCTTGACCTTGTGGGAGACGAGCTTGACCTGTGGGCTCGCTTTGCCCCGGGGGACCCGAAGTTTCTGTCCGGGGAAAATGGGCTTCTTCGGATCGATACCGTTCATCTTGGCGATGACGGCAACGGTCGTCCCGTTCTGGGCGGCAATGCGTCCGAGGCTCTCTCCAGCGCTGACGACGTGATACCGGGGCATCGGCACTTGCCACGGATCTTGCCAACCCTTTGGGTAGACCTCGATGATCGTGCGGCGGCGCGCGTCAAGGTACTCGCGCACCGCCCGCGCCAGGGCAACGTTGGAAACCTCGACTTCGTCAACCTCGGGGGAAAGGATCACGCTGGGCGACGCGCCGAACAGTACTCCGCGACTGAGCGCTTCGGACTGACCCTGACTCGAAGAAAGGGCCGAACGGCGCTCCTGTTCGAGACGGCTCTCCGCCTCGGCCATTTCCGTTGGCGTGATACCGAAGCGCCCCATCTTGGCGAGCTCAGCACCGAGGGCGCTTTCGATGGCCCCCAAGGATCGGCTGTTCGTCCCGACGATCGCGAGGGACATGAGCTCAGGTCCGTAGTGACCAGAAAGGCGCTGCTCGAGTGATTGTGCCGCGCGCCCGCGACCGATCAAACTGCCCCCGAGGCGGGATTCTGACGCGAGGGTCGTGGTTGCCACCTCGAGTGCGCGACGCGCCTCGGTCCCTCGGGACGGCAACACCCAGGCGTACAGAGCGGCGGGCACCTTCGAGCGAGGGTCCTCGATCATGCTGAAGCGCCCGGTCGTCTGATGCGGCACTTCGATCGCGACCTCGCCTAGCACCTTGCCTTGAGGAGCCCCGCTGAGTCCGTTTTTCACGAGTCGACGCGCCTGCGCCGGATCGAACTTACCGCTGATGGCTACGACCGCATTTGCGGCGTTGTAGTGCTCGCGGTGAAACGCCTTCAGTTCGTCCAGCTCGAGCGCAGCAAGCTCCTCCGGTCGGGGAACGACACTTCCCGCGTACGGGTCTTGCCCCTGGAAAGCCAAGTGCCGAAGCCGCGTGCGAGCTCGCCCAGCGAACACGTCAGCGTCACTCCGCTCGAACTCCGCCTCGAGGCGCAGCTCGGCTGCCTCGAGCGCTGTCTGGGTGAACCCATAGGTGGTGAAGCGCCCTTTTTCGAGCCAGAGGGCAAGACCCAGCTCAGAGCTCGGCAGGTTGGTGCAAAAGACGGCAGCGTCGTGCGTGAGCTCTGCCGTGCGCGTCCCGCCACGTCGAGCGATGACCTCGGCGTAGTCGCGTGCACCGGGAGGCCGACCCCCGTCGCGGAGCAGCTCCACCACGACGTGTGCGGTGCCGGGAGCGAACTCGGGATCGCGCCGAATCCCGGCGTCGTACGCAGTGCAAATGCTGACACCGGCGGCGTCAGCGTCGGGATGCAGCACCACGCGAAGGCCGTTGTCGAGGGACAATTGCTCCGTCGCACCCGACGGAGCCTCGTCCTCCGCCCGCTCGCCCGAGGACGCGTCTGGCGCGTCCGGCGCAGCGAGCACCGGGGCGGTCTGCCCCAAGAAGCAGGTGGTCAGGGCGAGGGAGAGGCGAAGTCGAGACACCGTCCGCGTCGCCTAGCACGTCACCTCGAGCCCGGGGCAAGTTCTGGGGTGCTTTCCCAAGGCTGTCTCCCGCGTCCCCCTCGAGCGCTAGAGGCGCGCCTCGCATGAACAAAATCCCGCTTGATCTCCATTCGGCAGGCGCAGTAGGCGTGGGCGAGGATGAAATTGCCGTCGGCCCGCGTAAGACTGCGCGGCCCCCGAGGGTCGACCCGGTCGACCCCTTCAGCGCCCAATTGGAATGCCTCAGTTCCGCTCTCCTCCGTCCCTAGTCCGCGCTCGCGCCCCGTGGCTCTCCGCCGCGGTACTCGCCTGGGCGCTCTTCTTCCCGCAAAACGCAGAGGCCAAGACGCACACGGTCTACAAGGGGCAGCGTCTCGGATCGATCGCGAAGCGCTACAAGGTCAGCATCGACGCGCTGTGTCGCGCGAACGGAATTCGACGCTCAGATCCAATTCACCCGGGACAGAAGCTCGTGATCCCCGAGAAGGGCTCCGAGAGTTCCGCTCCGAAGAAACGCGAGGCGAAGAAGCCCAACGCGGACTCGGACGAGAAGAAACTTCGGAAAGGCTGGGGAAAACCCACCATTCACGAGATCGCCAGGGGACAGACTCTCGGCGGCATCGCGCGCCGCTACGGAGTGAGCGTGAGCGCCATCTGCCACGCGTCGGGGATCTCGCGCCAAGCAACGCTTCGTGTGGGGCAGCCCTTGATCGTCCCTGCCAAGACCGATCCTGACGGCGCCTTCGCGGCGCGCCTCAGGGAAAATGGCGACCTGAGCCGGAAACTGCAGGACAAGTCGTCGGATGACGACGGGCGAGGACACTCCGGCAGTCCCTCCTGGAAGCCGTATCAGAAGGCCCCGTGGCGTCGCGGATACATCGACATCCAAGGCTACTCGCGAAGCTTCAAGGGCTACGTGATTGGCCCGGGCAACAAGGTGCTTCCCCGGGCGCGGGAACGGATCTCTCGGGTACTCGGCGCGGCAAAGAAGGGACCGCTGATCGACACCAGACTCATCTACTTGCTCGCCCGAGTCAGCGACACCTTCGGGGGTCGCCCGATTCGGATCGTTTCCGGCTACCGTCAGCGCTCCTACGTGCACGACTCGAAGCACAAGGTGGGACGAGCCCTCGACTTCAGTGTGCCCGGCGTACCCAACGAGGCCTTGCGCGACTACGTCCGCACACTGGGAAGTGTCGGGGTGGGCTACTATCCCAACTCCACATTCGTCCATCTCGACGTGCGCCCCAGCCCTGCCTATTGGGTGGACTACGCGGGACCAGGAGAACCGCCGCGCAAGACCCCGGGGCGGGTCGCGACGACGCGGCCCGGAAAGGCTGCTTCCACCGCCCCCGACACCGAACCCGAGTCGGACGACGACTCGGCCAACTCGGACGAGCAGAATCAAGAATCCAGCGAGGCGAGCGAGCAGGCCAAGTCCGACAGTGGCGGCTCCGAGTCGGAGACTGCTCCGAAGGCTCGCCCGTCCGAATCATCGGAGCGAAAGGCCGGGCCGCAGGACGCCAAAGCAAAGAAGAAAACCTCTCGTCCGACCCCCGAGAAGAAAAGCACGAAAACCGCGCCGGCGAAAAAGTCCTCTGAGTCGACCCCGGCCCGCAAGTAGCCTCCCTCACGCTGCCTGGCGCGCCAACGACCGCCCCCGCGCGCAGCACCCGATCCCCTCGTCTAGAGCGACAAACGGTTTACCGTTTGTCGCGACCAAACCAGCAACTAGAGCGCCGATTCGAGCAGCGCGACGAGGC
>JBNKGC010000015.1:0-53856 GCA_050289625.1 Polyangiaceae bacterium
ATTCAAACAGCGGCAAAGTTCTTGGTGTACAGAACCTTGGCGTTCTCGGCTGTTTCCTTGCCGACTTTCGTGCTCAGTTCGGACAGTTCCTTGCTCAAGGGGGGGCTTCTCGGAGTGGGATTGCCAGCGCGTGGTGAGCCGGTGAGCCGATGAGCCGGATGAAATACCCACTCATCTAGACATCACAACCGAGCCTCGTTCGCCACTTGCACTCGGGCGCTTGCCGGGGCTACCATGGCCTTTGCCTGCGGCCGAACACTAGGTTTCAGGTGCATGAGAGGGGGAGCGTCATGCTTCACGACTCCGTTTGAGGATCGTGGGGACCATCGACGAACGAGACGCAGCATCGCATGACGTGCACAGCGACCGTCGGGCAAATGCCTGGACGGGTACGGGCGGAATCATGTCGTCCGTGTGCTCGACGGGCCGCGCCTCAGAAGCGGAGAGTGCTCCCACTTTCCATGTGTCGCATTTCTTGACGTTATTGGGTCGTTAGAACGCGCTCAGCGGAGGAAATTATGCCCCTTTTTCGCCTGGAGAACACGGGAAGCTCGGCTGTTGCCGACATTCAGGACAGCACGTTTCTGCGAGATGCACTGTCCCGTTTCGTATGCAACACCCTGGACGAAGCCCTCGCCTCAGCCCCCTCTGGATTCGACGTCGTCGTGGTGGGTTCGGGGATGTACGGAGCGTACTACGCCGCCAAGCTCTTCGAGTTCACCAAGCACGTACCTGGGGTGAAGCCGCGCATCCTCGTCCTGCAAGAAGGGCCGATGGTCATCTATGAGCACTTTCAAAACTTGCCCCAGGGCCTCGGCGCCATCTTCGGTGTTCCTCTTGCGCCGCTCCTGCCCGAGGGCCAGTTTCGCATCATCACACCCGATGGAGCGCCCGAGACGAACCGGGTGAACGCCGGCCGGTTCAGCCCGCATCATCGCTGCGTGGGCGGAAAGAGTCTTTTCTGGGGAGGTTGGGCGCCCACGTTGAGGCCCGCCGACTTGCTCCAGTGGCCGGCCCCGGTCGCGGAGTTCCTGAACGGGGCTGATGGGTACGACGGGGTCACCAAGGAGATCGGAGCTCGCGACGAACCGGCAGACGGAAGGGACTTCATCTACGGAGACTTGTACGAGTGTTTGCTGCAGCACGGCAAAACCTTGGTGCCGATACAGATCGATGCCGAGGGCTACAGCATCGAGCGTGTGCTCCCACCACCCATCGCGGTCTCGGTTCGAAGTGAGTTTTCAGGCTTGTTCAGTCCGGACAAGTTCAGCAGTTTACCGCTCCTGATCGACGCAATTCGTGAAGACATCGACGCAGCGGGGGGGAGCGACGAAAAGCGCCGTCTGTTCCTGGTACCCAACGTGCACGTGGCCAAGCTCGACACGTCCGAGGGGTTCGTTCGAAGCATTCAGGTGGCAGTCAGGGACCCAGTGGGGTTCGGCGGTTCGGTCCACGGACGCAAGATTGACCTGCCCGAGTACGGCTCGGTGGTGTTGGCGGGAAATACCATCAATTCGACACGCCTAGCGAGGAACTCGTTCCCGCGCCCCGCTGAGCTCACGTCCGAGAGGATGGGTGCCAACCTCATGGTTCACGTGCGCGGTAACTATCTGTGGCGCGTGCGGCGCAGCGTGTTCGAGGAGCACGACTCGGACCTCGTGAGCAAGAAGTCGCTCCAACAAGCGGCTCTGCAAATCGAAGGCACGATCACCACCAGCAAGGGGAGGAAAGCCCGGTACCATTTTCAGTTCTATGCTGCGCCGATCAGCGAGGGGGGGAGTGCGGAGCCCTTCCTCTACCAGATGGTGCCCGACCGAGAAGACCTGATCGAACTCGAACAAGCGCTCGATGATGCTCAATGGATCACGGTGGGCATTCGCACCTGCGGAGAAGCCTTTGGGGATCAGAATGCGCCCGTCGCACCTGGAGGAGAGCGCAGCGGAACAACGAGCTGGATGGACACCAGCCAGTTCTCGAGCGACGAGTTTGGCCAGCCTCACGGTTTCGTTCAGTTGGTGAACGACTCGGAAGTCGACGAAGTCCGCTTCAAGCAACGCTCGGCGGCCTTCCGCTTCATGGCAGCTCTCGTCGGTGTGCCCATCGAGGAGACCGGAAAACAAGAAAAGGACGTCGACCTGAACGATCCTGACGTCAAAATGTTCCTGCTCAATGGTCAGGACAGCATCTCAGCCACGGAGGATGGTCTCGGGACGACCTACCACGAGTGTGGCACCCTCTGGATGGGGGAAGATCCGGACACGTCAGTGACGGACGTCAACGCTCGCTTTCACCACGTTGCCAACGCGTACGTGGTCGACCAGTCCCTGTTTCCCACGGGCGGCTCGGCCAACCCCGTACCAACTGGATTGACTCTGGCTCGCCTGGCGGCGCGCGCCATGACCAACCGCTACGCTCCAGAGAAGCCCTTCGATGACAGAGACGCGGGCTTCATCTCCCTATTCGACGGCACGCTCAATGCTTGGGCATCCGAAGGCATGGGCAACTTCAGAGTCGTCCACGCCGGAGGAAAGCCCATCCTCGAAGCGGGCCTTGCCGGGGTGGACAGCGCGCTGGGACTCCTCCGCTTCACGGGTCAGACGTTCTCCAATTTCGTCCTGCGCTTGGAGTGGAAGGCTTTTAGCTCACGTGCGAACGCGGGCGTGTTCCTTCGGACTCCCCCTGTTGGTGGTGGTGGCTTGGACGCCGCGTTCTACGCTCAGTGCACCGAGATCCAGATCGACGATTCCGGGAAGAATTTCGACCCCGCGCGCCAGCCCAACGTGGTTTATGGCGGCTTTCGAGAAAGGACGGGCGCGATTTACGGGGTGGCACCCTCCACCCAAGGTCGCAGCAAAGCCTTTCGGCCTCGATTTACTGCGGACGGCGAATGGAACGTCTTCGAGATTCGCGCGGAAGGGAGCAGCGTGACGGTTCAGCACAACGGCGCCGTCGTCTCGAGCGCTTCTGTCGCGCCGAATTTACCCCGCGCCGGGCACATCGCGCTGCAGTGCCACACGGACATCGTTCAGTTCCGCAACATACGCGTCCGCCCACTCTGAACGGCGACGCGGAATAATAGTGGGGAACGCCCAGGGGAGAGCTCGCTCGTCACGAGTGAGCTCCACTGGGCGTTTCGAGGGGGACGCGTTCTGCGACACCGGCGCATCTCGACTGACGGTCCAAGCATGGCCGGGAGTTTCAGGCAGCGCGGGTCGCAATAGGGAGGTCAGTCGACGGCTTCCTTCAGTTCGATCTCGATCTCGTCACCCGTGTCAGCGGTGATCTTGACCTCCCAAAGCGAGGTCGATTCGTCCTCGATGTAGAACTCCCAGAAATACTCGCCGTCGCCACCCAACTTGAACTCCCAGACGAGGACGGTGCCGTCCTGGAGTTCGAGCGCCTTCGCGGTGGCCGCGGCGAGCGAAAGCGTTCCGTCCACGAGGGTGATGTCGTAGTCGAAGGGCGGCTCGTCCGCCTTCACCTCGAGCACCTCGCCGCTCTCGGACACCTCCGCCTCGACCGTCCCGCCGTCGGGAAGCTCCAGCTCGACTTCCCAGTACCCTTCCTCCGCTTCGAACTCGGCGCCCTCTGCGGTGGCCCCGGTGAAGTCCTCCGCGGCAGCACGTGCGTCCTCTTCGGTGACCGCGTCATCGCTGGAAGAACCGCAGGCAGGAAGACAAAGCGCCAGAATCAAAGGGAAAATTCTGTTTTTGATATTGAAAGTCGTTTTCATGAGGACCTGATCGCACGGCTGAGAGCGGCGGTCAACGGCTTGCCCGTCGGAATCCCAAATCAACGCCTCCGCGAAGACTGGCGCAGGCTTCTGCGTGGCGGCGAGGCGGCGAACCGGCGAACCGGCGCTCGCCTGATTTTGAGAGCTCATCCACGAGGGTGTCCGTCGATCGCCACGCGGGATAGCGTGCTGGGCGCGGGCGATGACCGATGGAACCGGGGGACACGCGAGGGTGCGATCGACGACCGAGCAGGCAACGCTCGCAAAGCCCCTCGGGCTACCCGAGCTCATCGCCATCGGCGTCGGCCGGATGATCGTTCAGGTCAACCAGTGCAGCATGGACACCGCGGCTCATCCTGTGGACGCCTGCAACAGCAGTCATGATGGGGCTCCGGAAGCGCCGGCTGCGAGAGCTGCCATGGCTCAGTGAAAGGGCCGGAGATGGACGACGTACCACTCACCACGCCAGGAGATCATCGTCACGATGCCGAGCTCCCTGGGGCGCCCGACGTGGTCTCGGTACACCAGGACGGAGCGCATGACTCGGTAGTAGCCGACCTTGTTGAGCTCTTCGCCTGGCCTGACCCACCGCGCCAGTGACTCGGCGACGCGCATTTCCTGGAACGTGGCTTCGCCACGATGCTTCCCCAGTGCCCGATGGTACTCGTGGATGTCCTTGGCGTACGCAGCCACCAAGCGCGATTTCCAGTCGCCCGCCGGATCGACGATGTCTTTGACCTGCTCGTAGGCGACTTGCGGGAAGAAGAACGGGAATGCCTTCTCGACGTCGTCCGATACGATGGCCTCGAACAGAAGGTGTGCGTTTCGTCGGAAGCGAGGAGAGGCGATGCTCGGCTTCTCTTTGGTCTGCGGAAGCACGCGCCCGGCGAAATCCCGCAGCACGGGATCGTCTCCGGTCGGCTTCGCGAGGAGGAAGGGGCGAGCGAAGTACGTCGAGCAGGCGTACTCGGGATCTCGGTGGAATTCCCAGTGGAGATAAACCAGGCCGTCGGCGGACCGGATTTCCTCCGGCGCGGCGCCGAACGGGGCCGCTCGGAGGACCGATTCCAACACGAGCACGTCGAACGCAGTCGTTCCACTCGAGCGCAGAACGCCCATCCGCACCAGGCCCCCGTCCCGCCCGTCCACGACGAGCTCGAGATCTGTCTTTTGGGCCCGATTCTGCAGGAGGTGATCCTGGGGCAGGCGATCGAGCCGGGGTAAGGCTCCTTGGGCAAGGAAAGAGTGGATCCGCGCATGCATCGACTCGATGTAGCTCGAAAAGACCGTCCGACTCCCGGCGTCTCGGGGAAGCGCGGCCTCCGGCGGGGCGCTCGGAGTGTAGTTTTCGATGGCGCTTCGAAAGCGCGCGAGGCCCAGGGGTGCGACGTCGTCCGGCTGCGGGGGCTCGACACCGTCCTGAGGACCTGAATCCCGTGCCTCCGCCGGGAGAGTCAGAGTCGTCGCCTGGGAGCGCATTGCCTCCGGGCGCTCTTGCGCGGGACCCTTGTGCTGGGGACCCCTGTGCTCGGGACCCTTGTGCGCCGGGCGAGACGTGACCACCCACTCGGAGGGAGACGGCGCTGCCACCGAGGAGTCACCCGCTTTCGCTGGAGGCGTGGCAGGCGAAGGACCGGGGTGCGTCGAGCAGTGGAGGGTGAGGAGCAGCGGTGTGACCAGTACGAACTTCGAATTCAAGTCGGGTTTCCTCGGTTGGTCGTGACCCCGTGGGGTCGCAGAAGTTCGAGAGCCTGATACCATCTCCCGATGGTGCGCGTGTGCGGGAATCGAGTCCTCAGCGCAGCGAGCCTGCTCGCTTTGTCGGCGATGGCGCTGGGTTGCGGTCACCGGCAAGCAGAATCGGTGTCACCCGAGCGGCTCAAGGCTCCAGCGGCTCCGACTGCGACGACCACGCCATTGCCTGAAGGGCTCCTTCGGGAGGTTTTCGAACCGGCGTCGTACCCTCGGGAACGAACACGCCGTGAGGCGATGTTGGAGTTCTTGGGGCAGCGTCCAAGCTCCGTCGAGTTTGCCCGCGAGCTCGTTCGGCGTGATGACATTTCGGCGCAGAGGTTCGTTCGAGAGGTGGATGAGATCTCCTCGAAGCTGCACGAGACGCCCGCGCGAAACTGCTCTGAGCGCCGCCCGGTGTACGAGCTTGCACGGCGCCTCGAGTTTCGTTCGGAAAATTCGTTCTGAGCGTTCGGACGAGGCTAAGCGCCTGGGGGAGCAGGCTCGGGGGAGCGTAATGGGAACGGACAGAGCAAATCGTCCGATCGTTTATTGCTAGCCGCCGAAGGAAACGCGTGTCTACCCTGCGCGCTGTCCTGAGCCCTGTGTGGAGATCCTCATGCGAACGCCTTTCGCCCGAGCGTTGACCCAGTTACTTCGTCGCGCGGCTGCTTCGGAACGCATCGGCATCGGACTGGACGAACTCGACAGTCGTCGAGAACGGCTGCGCCTGCATCGACGTGCGTTTCTCGCATCTACTGCGGCCATCGGCGCGGGCGCTTGTGCTCCGCGCGCGGCCGAACCCACGGCGCCGAGGAGCGGCAGCGGGCCTGACCCTTCGAAGCGGAACCTCGACGTCGCTGTGGTCGGTGGAGGTACCGCGGGTCTGCATGCTGCATTACGCCTCGCTCAGGCGGGCCTCGACGTGCGCCTGTTCGAGGCGTCCGAGCGCCTCGGCGGTCGCATGTACACCACCCAGGGCTTCTTGGACGAGCAGCTGATCGAGCGGGGCGGCGAGTTCGTGGACACGAATCACCGAGTGCTCTTTGCGCTCGCATCGGAATTTCGTCTGCAGCTGGACGATCTGGCGAAGGCGCAGCCCGAGGGGATCGACTCCGGCAATCTCTATTTCATCGGGGGCCAGAAGATCAGCGAGCGTCAAATCCTGGATTCGTTCAAGAATCTGATGCCGGCCATCGTGGCTGCGCCTGCCGAGGGTCCTGCTTACGAGCGGTTGGATCGTGAGTATTCGATGCAATCGTGGCTCGAAAAGCACGCTGATCCATTGCTCGTACGGGTGATGGCGCCCGCGTACGTCCCGGAGTTCGGACTCGAGATGGACGAAATGAGCGTTCTCCCGCTCATCGAAACTTTCCGCGACGGCATGTACGAAGACGATGGGCGCTGGGCGCTCTTTGGCGATTCCGACGAGGCCTACCACTTCCATCGGGGAAGCGACGCGGTGCCCCGCATGCTGGCCCAGGCGCTAGGTCCGGGCCGCATCGAAATGGGTCAACCGCTCGCGGCGCTCGCACGCAAAGCCGACGCGTACCGGCTTTCGTTTGCCGGGGGAGGGGAGGTCTCTGCGAAGCGCGTCGTGCTTGCGCTGCCGTTTTCGACGCTTCGGCTCGTGGATCTTTCGCGGGCAGGGTTCTCTGCCCGAAAGCTCGAGATGATTCGCGCGCTCGGCTACGGCACCAACTCCAAGTTAATGAGCGGCTACCGCGTGAAGAGTTGGCACGCCGCTCAGAAACACTCGGGGGCCGTCATCACCGATCTGGGCGATGGCCCGGGCGCAGAGATCCAAAATTTGTGGGACACGTCGCTCGGACAGCCCGGCGATGCGGGCATTCTCACCAACTTCGTGGGCGGGCGCGCCGGAATCACCATGGGCAAAGGCACGGACGAGGAGCAGTGGCGAAAGCGCTTGATCCACGCCGATGCGCTGCTCCCAGGCCTCGGCGCCGCCTACATAGCGGGCAAAGCCTCGCGTGAGTTGTGGCCCTCCAGCCGCTGGGCCCTGGGCAGTTACGCTTGCTACAAGCCTGGCCAGGCGGTGAACGCAGACATTGCGATGGCCGTCGAAGGCGGCGTTCACTTTTGCGGCGAGCACACTTCGGTCGAAGTGCAGGGCTTCATGGAAGGCGCGGCGGAGTCAGGGGCACGCGCGGCCGCCGAGGTGTTGAAGCGCGCCGGGGTCGCCTACCCCATTGGCCTCGAGCGAGCCATGGTCGCGCGACGGGAAGCGGGAAGCGACGCATCGGATCCCGAGTGGTTGCGCGGGGTGGGGGGCTTGCAGCAGTCACGGGGAGTCCTCGGTGCGGTGCGGAAGCAAGCGCTGTCGCGAAATGGCGTGCAGTGCAGAACGTAGTGTTCCGTTGCACTGACGGAAAATACTTCTCGTGACGGCGATGTTCTTTCCGCTCACCTCCGGGTGACGCTTCGCGTTTTTGTTCGGCAGGCCCGCGGGTAGGTCGAGCTCCCTCGGAGTTCGTCTGGCGACGGTGCGTGCCTCGTCCTAGTCTCACTCGCCGAAAATGAGCTCCAAGAGTTTGCTGGTCGTTGCCTCACTGGCCCTCAGCGTGGTTCTGGGGCTGGTGCTCGGTCGTGGTGAAAGCACGGGAGTCGCACAGGCTTCCGGCGAAAAGCGCATCAAGATCGGGCTGTCCCTGGATTCCCTCGAAGAGGCGCGTTGGGCCCGCGATCGCGACGCCTTCAAGGCGCGGGTCGAGGAGCTCGGCGCCGAGCCGATCGTGCTCTCGGCAAACGGCGACGACACGCGGCAGATGGCAGACGTCGAGTCCCTGATCACGAGCGGGGTCGACGTGATGGTGATCGTGCCCCACAACGGAGCCGCCATGGCCAAAGCGGTGCGCCAAGCACACGCGGCGGGCATCCCGGTGATCTCCTACGATCGGCTGATTTTGAACAGCGACGTCGATCTCTACATCACCTTCGACAATCGCCACGTCGGGCAGTTGCAGGGCGAATTCCTCGTGAATGAGCTCGCGAAGAAGTCCGAGCCTTCACAGATCGTACGCATCTACGGCGCCAAGACCGATCACAACGCAGTCCTCTTCAAGGAGGGTCAGGATGCGGCGCTCGCTCCGGCACTCGAGAGCGGCGCGCTCAAGGTCATCCACGAAGACTGGGCCGACGAATGGATGCCCGAGAACGCCAAGCGGATCACCAACGCGGCGCTCACCAAGTTCGGGCAAGACATCGACGGTGTTCTCGCGTCGAACGACGGCACCGCGGGCGGCGCCATCCAAGCGCTCCGCGAAGAGGGGCTCGCGAAGAAGGTCGTGGTGACGGGGCAGGATGCGGAGTTGGTCGCTTGCCAGCGTATCGTTGCCGGGGAACAGACCATGACCATCTACAAGCCGGTGCGTTCGCTGGCCCGGCGCGCGGCGGACGTGGCATTCGCGATGGCGAAGGGCCGTCCGGTGATCGCGAAGCACGAGACCGACAACGGCAAGTCCAAGGTGCCCTCCATCTTTGAAGACGTCGTGACCGTGACTCGCGACAACATCGACAAGACGGTGGTTGCGGACGGCTTCCACAAGCGCGAGGACGTCCATCAGGGCCCGGGCGATGGCGGCTGAAGGTACGCTGGCCGAGGCCGCCGTTGCGACCGAGCCGGCTCCCGAGGCTTCCCTGGAAGGAGCGCTGCTCGAGGCGCGCGGCGTCACCAAGCGCTTCTCCGGAATCACGGCTCTCGCCAGTGTCGACTTCGATCTGCGGGCCGGGGAAGTGCACGCCCTGTGTGGAGAAAACGGGGCCGGCAAGTCGACACTCATCAAGGTCCTGACCGGCATTCACCCCGCGGGCAGCTTCGAGGGTCAAATTGCCGTCGATGGAAAGCCGAGCAGCTTCACGTCGATTCGGGAAGCGGAGCGGGCGGGCATTTCGGTCATCTATCAAGAGCTCGCGCTGGTCGACGAGATGACCGTGGCGGAAAACGTGTTTCTCGGACACGAGCCACGCCACTTCGGGTTCATCGATCGGGACCGCATGGTCTTCGAGACCCGTGACGTGCTCGGGCGCTTCGGGATCGACTTGGATCCGGAGATGCCGGTGGGGCGTCTCGGTGTGGGTCAAAAGCAGCTCGTGGAGATCGCCAAGGCGCTCCGCAAAGAGTCGCGGATCTTGATCCTGGACGAACCGACTGCGGCCCTCAGCGACCGAGAGATCGAGGTGTTGCTCGGCATCGTCCTCGAGCTCAAACGGCGCGGAGTCGGCCTCGTCTACATTTCTCACAAACTCGACGAGGTCTTCAGCATCGCCGATCGCATCACCGTACTCCGCGACGGCAGCACCATCGTCACGCGCCCCGCCGCCGACTTTTCGCACGACGCGGTCATCGAGAAGATGGTCGGGCGAAAGCTCGAAACCCTCGTGCCCCGCCGGCGCAGTGAGCCGGGAGAGTGCCTGCTCGAGGTGTCCGGCCTCCACGTCGCGGAGCGGGCAGGCGCGTCGGCACGTCTCACCGACATTTCCTTCGAGCTTCGCGCGGGCGAGGTCTTGGGCATCGGCGGTCTGATGGGAGCCGGGCGCAGCGAGCTCCTCCTGCATCTATTCGGCATTTGGGGCAAGCGCCTCTCCGGCTCCGTCCGATTGAAGGGCAAGGAGCTGGCCACCACACCTCACGACTGCATTCGGCAAGGCCTGGTCCTCGTCAGCGAAGACCGTAAGCGCTTTGGCCTCTCCTTGGAGGAGAGCGTGGGTTTCAACCTATCGCTGTCCTCTCTGATCGATCAGCGTAGCTTTCGGTTCGTCGACGCTTCACACGAGGCGCAGGAAAACGACGAATTTTCACGCAAGCTCAATCTCAAGGCTCCCAGCCTCGATGCGCCGGTGCGGACTCTGTCGGGCGGCAACCAGCAGAAGGTCGTGCTGGGTAAGGCGCTCCGAACTCGGCCCAGTGTGCTCGTCTTGGACGAGCCGACCCGAGGCATCGACGTGGGTGCGAAGTACGAGATCTACGAGCTGGTCAATCGGCTGACGGCCGAGGGACTTGCGGTTCTTTTGGTGTCGAGCGAGCTCCCTGAGCTGATTGGGATGAGCGATCGCATCGTCATGCTCGCCGAGGGAGCCATCGGCGGGCAATTCGCAGGCGAAGTCAGCCAGAAAGCGCTCATGGCGGCTGCCATGAAGCATCGGCCTGTGGAGGAGCCCCAATGAATCAAGAGGCCAACGTGAGTGTGGGCGATTCCTCCCTGCCGAAGGCAAGCGGTCAAGCTCCGGTGAAGCAACAAGCCAAGATCGGGCTGCGCGACTTTTCGATGTTGATCGCGCTGGTGCTGATCTCCGTCTACTTCTGGACGCTCGACCCCGCATTCCTGAGCGCTCGTAATCTTTCGCAGCTGGCCATCGAGCTCGCTGCGACCGCCGTGCTGGCGCTGGGCATGCTGCTCGTCATCTTGCCCGGCCAGATCGACCTGAGCGTGGGCAGTGGCCTCGGTCTGGCCGGTGGCGTGGCTGCGGTGCTCATCACCAAGCTGGGCTGGCCTGCGCCTGTGGCCCTGCTCGTCACGCTCGGCCTCACCGTAATGGTCTACGCGGGCATGGGGACGCTCATCGTTCGCGAGCGCATTCCGGCGTTCATCATCACGCTCGGCGGACTCTTGGTGTTCAAGGGCCTGCACTGGGTGGTGATCGAAAACGAAACGGTTCCAGTGGTGCCAGGCGGGCAGAGCAACCTCTATTCGGAGCTCACCACCTTCTATCTGCCGCCCGTCTTGGGGTACGCGCTGTGCGCCCTAGTCATCGCGCTCCTCGGCGCGAGCATGTTCCTCAGCGACCGCCGCAAACATGCTCGCGGCCTGTCGGTCGACTGGGAGATGACGTTCCTGAAGTGGCTTCTTTCTGCCCAGGTGCTGGGGCTCTTCGTGGTCGTGATGAACCAGTACAAGGGCGTGCCCCTTGCGGCATTGGTGCTCTTGGCCGTGGCTTTGGCAGTTCACGTGCTCACGGGGCACGTGCGTTTCGGGCGTTATCTCTACGCCATCGGCGGAAACGAAGAGGCAGCCGTGGTGTCCGGCGTTCCCGTCTCCGCGGTCGTGATCACCGCGTTTGCCTTCATCGGGGTCGCCGTGGCCCTTGCCGGCTATTTGCAATCCGCCTTCGCGGGCGCTTCGACGACCACCACCGGACAGCTCATGGAGCTCGACGCCATCGCAGCCTGCGTGATAGGCGGCACGAGCCTCCGAGGCGGACGCGGCAACGTGCTCGGCGTTCTGTTCGGAGCGCTGATCATGGCCACGCTCTTGAACGGTATGACGCTCCTGGCGTTCACACCTGAGACGAAGCTCATCGCACGGGGCATCGTCCTGGCCCTCGCGGTCTGGATGGACGTGCGGCTCTCGCGCTGAAGAACCTCGCGCGGACTCGAGGAAAACCAGGCAGGTTTGCCCCTCGTGCGCCTGTCGAGCGGACTCGGATGAGGCCGCTCAGAACCCGTAGGTGAATCGCAGACGCACCGCGTTCGCCTCGGTGGTGTATTCGGCCTGGGTGTCGCCGATGAGGCGCTCGAGCTGGGCGCGGGAGGCGACCACCTTGAGTTCGGAAGCATTGAAGCCGAGCGGATAGGCGGCAAAAGCCGCCATCTGCAGGTGGCTTTCGTAGCTGCCGTTGTCGACGTTCTGCTGTGTCCAGTGGGCACCGCCACCGAGGATGACGCTACGGCCGAAGAAGTGACCGACGTCGAGCTCGCCAAAGCCGCCGTAGGTGGTGACCGAGCCCGTTCCGCCGGGATCCTGCGAGCCGTCCAGGGGGCTGAACGCCTCGTACTCGCCGCGGGCCGCGCTGAATCCGAGCTCGATCCAGGGGACGGGGGTTGCTTCCAGGCTGCCGCCGAAACCGTGCGAGCCGGAAGTATTGCACTTGGGGCAGGGCTGAGCGATGCCCGTGACGGGATCGACAGGCTCGATGACCGTCGTCGGCTCCGCCTGGCGGTATTCGCCCGCGGCAGAGACGCGGAAGTAGTCCGTTCGAACCATGAAGGCGGCGCGGCCGCCGAGAATGTTGCTCGTGTCCGAGCTGCCGTATTCACCCAGGAGCTCGATACCCGACCATTCGGTGGGGTAGACGTGAGCAGCGACGCGCCCGTAGGGACCCCGTAGGTAGATTCTGTCCACCTCGTACATGCCCACGCCAAAGGCATCGGGGTTCTGCGTACCGCAGTTGCCCAGCTTGCAGGCTCCGAGATCTTCCACCGTGTAGAGATCGAAGCCGCGACCACGGTGGTACACGCGCCACGCATTGAAGCGCCCCGCGGTGAGATCCCAATAGCCCTTCTGACCGAAGCGGGCATACACGTCATCGACGTTGATTTGGTAGACGTTCTGGCGTTCGCGGACCCAGCCCACGAGCTCGGCGCGTGCGGCGAAAAAGAGACCGTCGCCGAGATCGTGCGAGAGCGTGGGACCCACCACGAAGCGCCCGCGGAAGTCGTAGAGGGTTTCCTCGGGCGCCACGTCTGCGGGGAGGGTGTAGTTGGCGTACGCCATGTCCATCTCGAGGCCGCCGTGCCACTCGAGCTCGTGCTCGGGACGCGGCGCCTCGAAACCGTTCTTGGCTTCGAGCTCGCGGAGGTCGCGCATGGCGCGACCCGCGTCGCCATCCTTCGACACGGCGTCGGCTCTATCGGAAGCACTCGCCTCGGCCGTCGCGCCGTCGACCGACGCTTCGCCGCTGGCCGACGCGCTCGCCTCGACGGAGTCCGATTCGCCCGTTTCCTCGGAAGCCGATGCTTCCGCGTCAGCCTCGGGTTCGGCTTCTTCCGGAGCCGCCCCGTCCGTCGAATCGTCCGACGCTGAAGTGCTCTCTTCTTCGGCTTCCCAGGTGGCGAGCTGCGCCACCGCCGGTGATGCCGACAGCGTACTCAGGCCGAGCCCAACCAGGGCCACCAATGTCCGGTAGCCTGTTCTACGAGTGGTAAGCTTCACGGTGAATGCTCTAGGTTCGATGGTCCGCTCGAGATCTCGTGACCACGGCGCGGTTAGTTGATGGTAAAGGTCGCCGACTTGAGCCCGGCTGGATCGGAGCTCGGTCCGACCAAGACCTCGTAGGTGCCCGGCTCGACGACCCAGGCGCCGGCGTTTCGATAGGCGATGTCCTTGGCGGGGACGGCGAGCTGCACGTTGACCGTTTCACCCGGCTCGACGTGCACGCGGCGGAAGGCCTTGAGCTCCTTGGGAGGATGCGTCACGGCGCCCGAAGGGTACTTGATATAGAGCTGCACGACTTCGTCTCCTGCCATGGCGCCGCTGTTGGTGACCGGGATTTCGACGCCCAAGCGACCTGTGGTTGTGATGCCCTCGGTGCAGAGCACCCGAACGTCCCCGTAGTCGTAGTTCGTGTAGCTCAGGCCGTGCCCGAAGTAGAAGCGCGGCGCGTTGCCTTCCGCCTCCAGGCGCCGGTAGCCGTGTAGGTAGTCGACAGTCAGGCTGGAGCCCGTGTTGCCGAACACTCCGTAGTGCGCTGGATTGGTCGCGACGGTGAAGGGCAGCTTGCCGGAAAAGTTCACCGTTCCGAACAGGAGGTTCGCGATGGCGTTCCCCCCTTCCTGACCCGGGTAGAACGTCTGGACGATGCCCTTCACGCTGCCCTGCCAGCTCTCCATGATGATCGCGCTGCCCACCATGAGGAGCACGACCACGTTCGGGTTGGCTGCCACGGCATCGGCGATGAAGGTTTCGGCCGAGCCGGACCAATGGCGTGGGTGTGGTCCGGCGAGGGTCATGTTCTCTCGCTCGTTGCCCACCCCGTACACCTCCCCTTCGTCTTCCCAGGCCATCGTGATCGGAATGATGGCGACGTCCGCCGTTCCGGCGGCGCTGGCTTCGGCACTTTCGGTGACAGTGATACCGGTCGCGGAAGGATGGTTCCTCAGGCCGTCGAGCACGGAAACCGCGTACGCTGGGGTGGCTCCGCTGCTCCCACGATCACCCAGGCCCGAGGGAACGCCTTCCGTTTCTGTGTTGGTGTTGGGGCGACTGCCGTCGGGGCCGAGCACCACGATGCTGCTCACGCCGGTCAGGGGCAAAATGCCGTCGTTCTTGAGCAACACGGCGCCCTTTTCGGCCGTTTCGCGGGCGACGTCTTTGTGGGATTGCTGTTGGTCGACACTCGCGTTGAGAGCACGGCCCTTGTACGCGTCGGTGTCGTGCCCAAACTTGCGACGGACGTTGACGATGCGGGCCGCCGCCTCTGAGATGCGGTCATCGCTCACGTTGTCCGCGGCGAGTTGCGCGAAGGCGTTGTTGTCCGGCATCTCGAGATCGAGGCCCGCGTTGATCGATTCTGCCGCGGCACCCACCTTGGTCGCCCACCAATCGGATACGACGAAGCCATCCCACGCCCAATCGTCGCGCAAAACGCCGGTGAGCAGCGTGTGGTTCTCCACCATGCTGTCGCCGTTCACCGAGACGTAAGCCGCCATCAGGCAGCCCGGATCGGCTTCCTCCACCACGATCTGGAAATTGCGCAGGTAGTTTTCCCAGAGCGTCCGTTCGTCCATCACCATGTTCACGCGAACGCTGGCGTTCGTGTCGCCGCGGTTGAGCTCGGTGGTGTACCCGGTGAAGTGCTTGGGGCAGGCGATGACGCCGGCGTCCTGCACGCCGCGTACCTCGGCCGCGGCCATGCGTCCCGAGAGGATGGGATCTTCCCCAAAGGCCTCCTGCGCCCGACCCCACTGCGGATGACGGAGGACGTCCATCGAGGGACCGAGGTAGACGTCGTACTTGAAGGCGTAGGCTTCCTCGCCGATGACCTGACCCACGCGATACGCCAGGTCCTGGTCCCAAGAAGCTGCGATGGCCTCGCCCACCGCGAAGACGGTGGCGGAGGTGGCTTGCTGGTTGTTTCCGACGTGCTTGATCCCGCGGGGGCCGTCGCGCATCGCCATGTCTTCCAGGCCGAGAGACGGCGCGCCGGTGGCGTCGAAATCAATCAGCCAATACATATCGATCCGCTGGCCGCCGCTCAGCATCGCGCGGCGCTCGGCCACGTCGATCGTGTCGACGAGAACGCGCGCGTTCGGGTCTGCCGGAGTGACGACGCTTGCTCGCGTCGGCGTGAAGGCCTGGCAGGTGGGATCGTTCTCCGTGATGACGGGCAGATCCCCGCCCGTGCCGCTCCCGCCGGTTCCGTTGCTGGTACTTCCGGTTCCGGTTCCAGCTCCTGCGCCCGTGCTTCCGGTTCCATTACCGGTGCTTCCGGTTCCGTTGCCGGTGGCTCCAGTGCCGCTCCCAGCGCCATTCGGTCCGTTATCCGGGCGCGTGGAGCACGCATAGGCAGAGAAGAGGATGGCAGCGATGCCGAGGCTCGACCGCAAAGCAAATGTGCGCATGAGAAGCCAACTTTCGTCAGGAGGGAGAGACACGAAAAGCCCAAGCCGGGGCAGGCGACGGAGGGCCTTAGTTTTCGATGACAACGCATTCAGAAGCAAGTGAAAGGGGCGCAACTGAAAGACACTCGTGCGTGCTCTAGTGAGTTCAGCATTCTGTGCTTTGGCTGGATCTGTTTCGAGTTTGGTACCGGGTTGAACAGGTACCTATTTGTGAGGAGGACAAAAATTGAGCATCGCTAGCTCGGCCACTGGTTCGACGAACGTTGCGGTGGAAACTCTTTCGTTGATCCCCTCGACTTGCCCGAAGCGCCTGCCGTTGTGAGCCGCGGCAAGTGAGCGCCAAAAACGGCTCCGCGAGCCCACCCCTCGCTGCACGTGCCGTCATGGCTTTCTACGTTCATGGCCAGGACTGACCCTCGCCATCATCGCCGATACCTTGAGCGCGAGCGCGCCCGTCAAGCTTGCGCTCGCGCGGGCCGAAGTGATTGCGCAACCGCTTCGAACGCTGCACCGAAGACTTCAGTGAAGTCGCGGCGCATCATGACCAGCGATGTGACGAACTCTTCGCAATGCTCGCCACGAACTCGCTGCGACCGCGTTACTGCAGATGCAGGCGCGAACCCCCCGGGGAAACGCATCTCGGCGACTCGAATGACCCCGAGCAGCCGCAACGAAGGCGGCCCACGGAAGTTGCGCGAGGGAAATCCGCCCCAACCGCCCCCTCCCAATAGGTGGGGGCGGCTTCTGCCGGAGCCCGCCCCGCGAGGCGGACCGATCGGCGCTTTCGCGAAGTGCTCAGCGAATCGACGGCGGAATAGCCACCTGGCACTGCCTGGGCGGGGTGAGCCACTTCAGCATGTTCAGCCAGAACAGCTCGACCTGTTGCTCTGTTTGGTCTGCCCACTCGCTATCGTAGGTGATCCACTCGTCGCCCCAGACCACCACGCGCCCGTCGTCGGGTTCGACGATCTGCAGCGCGACGCGACCGCCGCTATCCCAAGCCAGTGTGGTGCCGTTCGTCGTGAGCGGTTCGACGCCGTCGGCCGTGTTGATCCTGCTGACCCCGTCCGTCAGCGCATGCGTCGCCCAGTCCTCGATGAATCCGTTGGTGTTGACGTTGTCGGGGTCGTACCCAGCACCGAGCGGAGAGAGCAGTCGGTTGACGTTGATGACCTCCGCAGCTTCGTTGCCCGTATACCCGATGGTCGCCATCGCGCCGCCACCGGCGCGTACCCATCGATCGAAGGCTTCTGACTCGGCTGCCGAGAACTCGTGATGTGCGTAGAGCTCGCGGTCTTGGTTGGTCAGGATGTTGGTGTCCGTGTACAGGATGACGACGATCTGGAAGGGGGCCAGAAGTTCGTCTGTGAGCTCCTGGTCACCGAGCTCCACGGCCCCGATGGGGCTTCGACTGTCGAGCCAGTCCCGGAAGATGTTGCCGCCATTGCTCCAGGGTCCGATCTGCCCGATGGTGGCGATGTTCAGGCAATCACACACTCCGTCACCGCCGGCGTCGACGTCGTCGATGACACCGTTGCCATCGTTGTCCTTGCCGTCACAGACTTCAGGGTCGCCGCTCCCCGTGCCGCCCCCGGTCCCGAGCGTGCCGCCCAAGCTGATTCCCGAGCCGCCAGTCGCTGTCGAGCCGCCACCGTTGCTTCCTCCGGCAGACGACGCGCCGCTGCCGCCGCTGCCGCCGCTGCTGCTGCTGCCGCCTCCAATCGTGCTAGTCCCGTCGCCTCGTCTTCCTGGGTCGCTCGAGCAGGCGAGAGCAGTGCAAAAGGCGAGAAAGGTAGCGAGTCGGGGGGTGGGGTTCATGTGTCGTCCTCGTCAGGGGTGCTGGTGAAGGGAAAGACGTAGCGGTGGTCTAGTGACGTAGCGGTGGTCTAGTAAGGTGGGTTGGTGTATGTGCCAGTGGGGCGGCGTATTGCCTTCGTCCGAAAGTGCTCGTCGATCAATGAGGGCAGAGTCTTGCAGAATACCTCCATCGGTGGTGCAGAAGCGAGTCCCCTGGCCTAGTGGAACGCGCAGTCGAAGCGCTTCCACGCCCGAGAGCCTCGGTGGATGTCACGGTTCTGGGTAGGGTTCTCGAGTCTGCTGATGTCCCGAAGTTTCCTCATCGCTCGCATGCTGCCTGCAATCGTCTTGCTTTCCGCCTGCGCGGAGCGCCCACGGTCTGCCGCGCCTGCGCGCTCGCCCCGAACCGGTGTGGTCCACGACGCACCTGCAACCTCGGATGCTCCGCAGGAAATGGACCCGCAAGAACCCGCACGAACACCCGACAGCCCGAGTGGGGGCGTACCGGTTGACGAGGGTGTCACCTCGTCCCGCCCGCTCGTTCCGGGCAAGCCGCTCACGCTCGCCGTGCCCCCGAACCTTCCCGGACAGTGGGTGCGATGTAGTTCAGATGCGGTGCTCGAAGTCGGCGACCAGTACTTTGACGTCCCTCGGGTGGGGCGCGCGAAACTGACCCTGTCGGCGCATGGGGAGGTTTCGGACATGCGGGTTCAAGTCGAAGACCCAAGCGGTGAGCTCAGGTGCAACTCGGACTGGACGAATACGAGTGACGGGATCACCTTGTCCTGGACGGGATTGGTTGGTCCCGGTCGCCATCGAGTGTGGGTGGCGACGACCGCGAGAGAGGGGGACGAGGCTGCCCCCCCAGCGGACAGCCAGGTCGAGGTGACACTCGAGCTTCGGCCGCCGCCAAGACAGGACTACGAGACCCCGCTCGGTACAGACGAGATCCGCCCGGCCCGCGACGCGAGCGGTCAGATGAGAGTGGGTGACACATCCAAAGCGGATGCTCGCGTGCGCCTGTCCTGCACCGACGAGGGAGCTCCCACCGAGGCATTTGCCCTCACCGTCGACGAACGGTCCACGTTTCGATTGTGGATCCCACCGGAGATCGATTCGGGCGCCAACGTGTTTGCGGTGCTTCGGCCGAAAGGTGAGGGCTACGAGGAGCTCGACTGCGGCCACATGTTGTCTGCAACGCTAGCGCGCGGGCGCTACCTACTCGTGGTCGCGGGGGCGCCGGGCGGCCGATTCGGAGAGTTCTTTCTGCCCGTCGAGCTACACAGTTTGGAGGCGGAACACCGAGCTGCACGGGCGGCTCGACGCCTTCCTCTCGGCCGAACCGTGAAGGGCTCCACCAGCGGGCGGAGCGACGTCTTCAACCACTGCGACATTCGGCGCGTCGGACACAATGCGCCGGATCGCGCCTATAAGGTCTCGGTGCCCCGCGCGGGGCGACTGACCGTCGAGGTCGAACCCGCAGGCGATTACTCCGGTTGGGTTTCGATTCGCTCGTCCACCCTCGAGCCCATCAATGACGACGGCGATGACTGCGCGCCCTTTCCCTATTCCGCGCTCAGCGTCCCCGTGTCGCCCGGTGAGTACGTCATCGTGGTGGACGGCATCGGCTTGAGTCTCGAAGAGGCGGGACCCAGTTTCGAAGGCTCATTTTCGATTCGCGCGCGCCTCGACGCCAGCGGCTTGCAGCACACGAACCGATGACCCCCTCAGCGCCGCGACGTGAGTCGCTCGATTAGACCGTCGCACGCGCGTTTGCAGCCGGATGCGGGAATTTCCGCATCCACGTGACCTTGTCGCTGGATCCTCGCAAACAAAATTCGCTCGCTACAAGCGCGGATCCTGGACGATCGAAGGTTGGCAGTTCAATCCGATCTTCCACCATCCCTTTCCTCGTGCGGACAATGACCCCGTTGCCAGTTCCTTTCGCGGCGACTTGAGCGGTTGGGATGTCTCCCAAGTCACGGACGCGCCCGCGATGTTGCTCAAGGAGTGGCCGAGGCGTCCGGGGCAAACCACAGGCGCGAGCGCAGCCGCCCGAGGAGCTACCGAGCGGGTCTCGTCGCAAGCCAGATGCTCTTCTTGCGCTCCACCGCTTGGGTCCAGACTGCATAGGCGGTGCCGTCGACTCCCATGGTCAGACGGCGATCAAGGACATCGCCGGGCTCCGCATCGATGCGGACCGAACGAGTCCATCGATCTTCTGCCGCCTCGTAGTAGGCAGCGCGGACGTGTCCGACCTGCGCAGGACCTTCTGACTCCCACATGACGACGGCGTTGCCGCTCCCATCGGCAGCCGCGTGCATCCCCCCGTTCCAGCCCTCCGGGTCCTCCGTGTGGATGGTCGTCGCTTCCGACCAAGTTTGCGAGCTCTGGTCGTAGCGACGTACCTTGACCACGCGACCGTCTCCCAAGTAGGCGGTCCATGCGAAGATCAGGTTGCCCTCACCATCCACCGAAAGCCAATAGTTCTCGACGTTTTCGCCCGCCTCGCTGACCGTAGAGTGCGGGCTCCATTTGCCGGTGTCGGGATTGCGGATGCTGACCTCCACGGCGTACGGATCGGCAGCAGTCAATCGGCGCCTCCAGGACGCGACGACGAGTCCGTCCTCGTTGCCGTCGATCACCATGTGGGTCGGCTCGGCCCCCTGATCGAGCAGCGCTATTTCGCCCCAACCGGTAGCCGGATCGTAGCTCTGGGCGAACATTCCGAAGTTGGCCTCTGTTATGTCTCTCCACACGTACGTGACCTGGCCCGAAGGAGAAACTGCGATGTGGGCGTGCTGGCTATGGTCTGCGATCCCCAGCGTACGCCACGAGTTCCAAACCTTGGTTTCCGGATCGTAGTACGACACCATCGAAGAGCCACTCCAATAGTGAACCGCGGCCTGGCCACTGGCGTTCTGAGCCACCCGAAGCCTCCAACCGCCCTTGCCCGGCGTCGTCAGCGGAGTGAACGTCCACTGGTTTGAATCAGGAGCGAATCGGTAGACCCGCATTTCACGGGTCGAGTTCGAAGACGTCGGCTGATAGCGCAAGAAGACGAGCGCCTCGGCACCAGGACCAAATGCCACGATGGGTTCACTGGTCTGGGAGTAGAAATCCCCCCCGAGGAGGTCGAACGCCCCGCGCCACATCCCCCGGCTCGCATCGTAGGTGTTGACCCAAACCCCCCCAGCCTCGTCGACGTCACGTTCCCAGGCAACGACCACGTTCCCGCGGTCATCGACTCCGATGCTGGGGTCAGCGAAGTGCTTTCCGTCCTCTTCTTCGAGCAGAATCGGCGCGGTCCAGCCCTCATCGGGACAGCGTCCATCACATCCACATGGGTCCTTGGCGCAGCCCGAGTCTCCCGCCGAACCGCCGCCCGCGAGTCCGCCGGCCCCGCTCGCCGCCATGTCCGCTCCGGTGGATCCTCCACTTCCTCCCGGAGCTGTGGCGCCACCACTGGTCGGTGACGTCCCACCGCTGGAAGACGAAGCCCCACCCGTCTGCGCGCCTCCGCCGCAGGATTGGGTCAGCTCGCAATCCGAACCACCGCACGCGGAGGCAACGGCGCCCCCACAGAGAGCTATCGGCAGGGAAACCGCGAGCCACGAAGGGGAATTCCGCAAGACCATCGCCAGGACCCGAGTCCGGATCCGCCCGCTCGCACCCGATGTCAGCCCGTTCTTCGGGCTGGAGTCCCGGCCGCGACGACGCCTCGCCATGGCGACGCATACCACGAACCTCGCGCGGGGTGCACGCCTCCGACCCCGGGGCGGCTCGTGTTTCTCGTGGGTGTCACCACCTGTCTTGTGCAGGCCTGCTCCGAGGAGTACTTCGGCGACGGCGTGCGCATCAACGTGATGAACCCCGAGCGCACGGCGACGCCCATGCGCTCC
Source organism: Polyangiaceae bacterium (assembly GCA_050289625.1). GTDB lineage: Bacteria > Myxococcota_A > Polyangia > Polyangiales > Polyangiaceae > NIC37A-2. Next base: position 21,521 of record JBNKGC010000015.1, read on the forward strand.
GAGTGCTTCGGCAAGGAACCCGAGGAAAGCTTGCTCACCGCCTACCAGGTAGCGGTGGCTTCCCTCGCCACGCTGCGTTCCTCCGACACCGGTCAGGTCGTCTACGTGACGCGCCGAGCGGGTGCGGCCAGTTCGGGCGGCACGCTGGGTAGCAGGGCGAGAGGGCCGCTGCCTCCTTGGCGACGTCGAAGGTGATGAAGGCGCCGGCGCCCGTCTAACGCCGTGGCGAAGCACAGCATCGGGTCGGCCTGGCAGCGTGGCAGCCGTGTACCAGGTGTCCAGGCGATGGCCGTCCCACGGCCGGCTGCGTGAGCACCATCCCGGTGAACGCTGGCAGGGCGTACTTAGACAGCGTGAAGATCGTGTTCAGCTGCCACTGTCCTTCCCGTCAGCGTTGGCGGGCAACCAGGCGAACACGGTGGTTCAGGCGTGGCGGGTGCGTTGGCCGCGGTCCCTGACGCGGATTGCGGAAGAACGAGCTTTCGGGCGATCTCGGTCCGGAGCGATGACCGCTTTCGGAAATCAACCCTGGGGGATCGTCTTGGCGTCGGCCAAGAACTTCTCCAGGCCGCTTTCCGTCATCGGATGCTGCGCGAGCTGTTGGATGACCTTGAGCGGAATGGTGCAGACGTGAGCACCGAGCAGAGCCGCTTCCACGACGTGCATCGGGTGGCGGACGCTGGCGACCAGGACTTCCGTCGCGAAATCGTAGTTGCCGTAGATCGTCACGAGCTTCTCGATCAGTTCCATTCCAGGTTCGCTCAAGTCGTCGAGGCGTCCCACGAAAGGCGAGATGTAGGTGGCCCCGGCCTTGGCGGCGAGCAGAGCTTGGGTGGGCGAAAAGCAAAGCGTGACGTTGGTTTTGATGTTCTCCGTGCTCAGCTGGCGGACTGCCTTGAGTCCGTCGACGATGAGCGGAACCTTCACCACGACGTTGGGGTGCAGCTGCGCGAGTTCTCGTCCTTCGCGAACGATGCCGTCGGTGGTCGTCGACAGGACTTCAGCCGACACGGGGCCGTCCACCACCTCACAGATCGCCGCGATGGTTTCCTTCAGAGGGCGCTTCACCTTGGCAAGCAAGGACGGGTTCGTGGTGACGCCATCGATGGCGCCCATGGCTGCTGCTTCGCGGATCTCGACCAGATCGGCAGAGTCGATGAAGATTTTCACGCTGATAGTCTCCTGAAAGGGGGGGGCCGAAGGGCGCGAGAGCGATCCGTCGTGATTGTCCGCTGTTCGTCAGCCGAGACGTTCGGTGACGAGCTCGGCGTCAAAGCTGGGCTTGGATCCGTTCGGCGACCTGCTCGGCGGTCATGCCAAACTGAGTCGCGAGCTCCTCGTACGGAGCGGACGCTCCGAAGCGGTCGATGCCGATCGCGATCCCGTCGAGCCCGACGAGGGCGTGCCAGGGCGTGCTCACACCGAGCTCGAGGCTCGCGCGGCGCACTCCGGGCGGCAGTACCGTGTCCCGCTTGTCCTTCGGCAAGCGCAGGAACGCATCGACACAGGGCATCGACACGACGCGCACGCGTTGGCCCCTGTCGTCGAGGATCGCCTTCGCGGCCACAGCCACGCCCACCTCGCTGCCCGTTGCGATCAGGACCAACGTCGGGTCGTGAGCGTCCGAAAGGACGTAGCCACCGTCGAGGATCTGGCGCAGCTCGAAGCCGTCCGGTCGCCTGAGCGCGGGAACCGTGTGGCGGGTGAGGCTGAGCGCCGTGGGACCTTCGGTGCGCGTGAGAGCGTGGGCCCAGGCGGCGGCACACTCGACCGCGTCGGCGGGACGCACCACGTCGAGGTTCGGGACCATGCGCAGGCTCCAGAGTTGCTCGACGGGCTGGTGCGTCGGGCCATCCTCTCCGAGGAAAATCGAGTCGTGGGAAAAGACGTACACGACCTGTTGCTTCATGAGGCTCGCCAGCCGCATGGGGGGGCGCATGTAGTCGCTGAAGATCAGGAATGTGGACCCAAAGGGCACGAACAAACCCGACAGGGCAATGCCGTTGAGCACGGAGCCCATGCCGTGTTCACGAACGCCGAAGTGCAGGTTTCGTCCTGAGAAGTCGTCCGAGCCGACGTCACCGGAGCCCTTGAGGGACGTCTTTACGCTGCAAGCGAGATCCGCCGAACCGCCCACGAACGCTGGCACGAGCTCGGCGACCTTCTGCTGGATGCGGGCCGAGTGGGAGCGCGTGGCGTCATCGGCGTTGCCAGCCACGGCCACCAGCTGCTCGAAGAGATCCGCCGGCGCCGCGTGGTTCACGAGCTCGTCGAGTGCGGCTTTCTGCTCGGACCCGAGAGCCGCGACTTGCGACTGCCAGGCGTGGTAGAGACGGAGGTTCTCTTCCTTGCGGCTGACGAAGGGTTCGTACGCAGCTTCGGGAACGTGAAAAGCCGGTTCGAGAGGCCACCCCGCGGTGCGCTTCGTCGCCTGGGTTTCGGAAACCCCGAGGGGCGCACCGTGGGATGCGGAGGTGTCTTGCTTGCCGGGGGATCCGAAGGCGATGTGGGTGCGTGCGACGACGAGCGCAGGGCTGTCCGCGGCTACCGCCTGATCGAGAGCCTGTCGCACCTGACTCGGGTTGTGCCCGTCCACCCACTGCACGTGCCAACCCAAGGCTTCGAAGCGCCGACCGACGTCCTCGGAAAAAGCAATCTCCGTCCCTCCGTCGATGGTGATCCGGTTGTCGTCGTAGACCACCACCAGGTTGTCGAGCTTCAGGTGCCCAGCGAGGCTCACGCTTTCGGCAGCCACGCCTTCCATCAGATCGCCATCGGAGGCGAGCACGAACACGCGGTAGTCGAGGATGCTCGCGTCTTTGGTATTGACCCGAGCGCCTGCCATCTTGGCCGCGAGCGCCATTCCGACGGCATTGCCGATCCCCTGTCCGAGGGGCCCCGTCGTGGTTTCGACACCCGGCGTATGTCCGAACTCCGGATGGCCCGGGGTCTTTGAATCCCACTGTCGAAACGCCTCGAGGTCATCGAGGGAGACGTCGTACCCCGCCAAGTGCAGCACGCTGTACAGCAGCATCGACGCGTGGCCACACGAAAGCACGAAGCGGTCGCGATTCAGCCATGCCGGATCGTCCGGGTTGTAGCGGAGATGCTTGGTGAACAGGTCAACCGCGATCGAGGCGAGCCCCATCGGTGTGCCAGGGTGACCGCTCTGTGCTTTCTCGACCGCATCGATGGACAAGAAACGCACGGCGTGAACTGCCCGCCCGAAAGCGTTCGTCGTGGCCGATTCCGCGCTAGTAGCGCTCGCGGGAGTTGTGCTGGTCGAGTCGAGTTTCATGGTGACGGAATGGGCAAAGGGAGGGGAGGTCTCAGCGAGTCGCCTTGGCGCCGAACGCGCGATCGACGATCACGGCGGCGAGAATCACTCCGCCTGCCACGACGTTCTGCCAGAGGGAGCTGCCGACGAGATTCACCGCGTTGAACGTGAGCTGGAGAAGGCCGGCGCCAATCAGCACGCCGAAGACGGTGCCGCGGCCACCTTGGAGCGAAACTCCGCCCAGCACCGCTGCAGCGACGGCATGGAGCTCGTACGCCTGTCCGAGTGACGGTGTGGCCGTGGGCAGGTAGGCGACGTACAGGATCCCGGCGACGCCGGAGAGCATCCCAGCCGCGGCGAAGGTGAGCAGCCGAACACTCCGCACCGGCACGCCCGAGAGGCGTGCGGCTTCGGCGTTCGACCCGATCGCATAGCAGTAGCGACCGAAGAGTGTGCGGTGCATCAAGAACGCCACCACCAAGATCGCAATCAGAGCGAACCAGAAGGGCATGGGCAGGCCGAGTCCGGTGCCTTCCCCGAGAAAGCGGAAACCTGGAAATTGTCCTTGGAAGCCGATGTCGGCCCCTCCTGTGAGCACCTCCGCGACACCGCGCAACAGCAGCATCGAGCCGAGGGTGACCACGAACGGCTGAATGCCCAGATAGGCAGAGAGAGCGCCTTGGGCCACGCCGATGAACAGCGCGAGCAATACGGCAATCGCTACGGCGGTGCCGATGTCGAGCCCCACGACCATCGAGAGCCAGCTCGTCGCGACTGCGGCAACGCAGATCACCGAGCCAATCGACAGATCGATGCCACCCGCGATGATCACCACCGCCTCGCCGAGCGCAAAGAGGGAGATCAGCGAAATGTGCCTCACGTTGTTGCGCAGGTTGTCCCCGCTCAGAAAGCTCGGGTTGAGGAGCGCAGTCAGGCAGGCCAGGGCGATCATGACCCCGAGCATCGCCAGCTCCTTCTTGGCAACCGAGAAGAAGGGGCGAGGTCCCGCTTCCGATGCCGGAGCGGTCGTTTCGATACTTGATGTGGAAATTGTCATGTGGCGAGCCTCAAAATGTTCGCGTCGGTGAGCTCGTGGCGCGCGAGTTCGCCGCGGAGTTTGCCCTGAGCGAGCACCAGGGAGCGGTGGCAGAGCGCCGCGATCTCGTCGGCTTCGGAGCTCGAGACGATGACGGCCTTGCCTTCGGCCGCGAGCGCGCGCACCACGTCGTGGACGTCGCGTTTGGCCTTGATGTCGAGTCCGCGGGTCGGTTCGTCGAGCAGCAAAATGGAAGGCTTCATCGCCATCCACTTCGACAGCACGATCTTTTGCTGGTTGCCGCCCGAGAGCATCGAGGCGGGACCGCCACCGCGGATTCCGAAGCGCTCTTTGAACGGCGCCGCGATCGCGTTCTCGTCTTCGAGCAGGAAGCGTGACAGAGAAGGCAGCGCGATGTTGCGCTCGACCAGCATGTCCAGGATGAGCCCTTGCGACGCGCGCTCCTCGGGGACGTAGGCGAACCCGTGACGGATCGCGTCGCGCGGCGAGCGGATGGAGACCGGCTGGCCGCGCACCGACACCGAGAGGTCCGTCGGACGAGCCCCGAACAGCCCCGACAGCACGCTGGTCCGGCCCGCGCCCACGAGGCCCGCGAGACCCAAGATCTCGCCGGCCTTGAGCTCGAAGCTGACGCGTCCGTCCACTTTGAGCAGGACGTCGTTCGAGGCCGCTGGGGGTGCTGCTTCGGAACCTTCGGTTTGCCCGGCGAGGAACTCGACGAGCTTGTCGATCGACGCCTCGCTGGTGGGAAGTTCCCCCGCAATGCGGCCGTCTCGCAGGCACACGATGCGATCGGTGATCGACATCACCTCGCGAAGGCGATGGGAGATGTAAACCATCCCGAGCCCCTGCTCGCGCAAGACCGCGAGCAGCTCGAACAGACGGCTGGCGTCGGCTTCGCTGAGCGTTGCGGTCGGTTCGTCGAGGAGCAGGACCTTGGCGTTCAGCGAGAGGGCGCGCGCAATCTCCACGCGCTGCTTTTGGCCCGGCGACAGCGACGACAGAGTAGCGTACGGATCGATTCCACCTCCGACACGGCTCAGCGCGGCCTGGGCGAGCTCGTAGAGCTTGGGACGATCCACCACGAAGTAGCGGTGCGGCTCGTGCCCGAGCATCACGTTCTGCCCGACGTCGAGGTCGCCGGCCTGGATCAACTCCTGTCGCACCAGCGAGACGCCGAGCCTGATGGCGTCCGCGGGCGTCGCCGGGGTCTCTCCGTGGATCGTGATGCTGCCGCGGTCCGGTGTGTGCACCCCGGCAGCTACCTTCATCATGGTGCTCTTGCCCGCACCGTTGCCGCCCACGAGCCCGACGATTTCCCCCGGCGCGACGCGGAAGTCGACTCCCTTCAGGGCGTGCACCCCGCCGAAGGACTTCTCGATACGGTTGAGCTCGAGCATGGCCTATTTCGTGAGCTCGCGGAGCTCTTTCCAGAAGTTCGAGAGGTTGGACTTGTCGACGGTGACGATCCCGGTATCGACGGTGGGAGGGACGGGCTTGCCTTCCTTCGCGTCCTTGAGCATTTTCATCGACTGGTAGCCGAACTCGAAGGGCTTCTGCACGATGGTGGCCGAGATCAGGCCCTCTTCGATGCCCTTGAGCGTCTCCTCCTCTTCGTCGAACGCGACGATGATTGGCTTCTTGTCGCGGGTGGATTCGCGGATGGCGCCGGCCAGGCAAGGGCCATTGTACGACCAAAGTCCGACGGTGAGCACCAAGTCGGGATAGCGGGCGAGTGCGTCCTCGATGTTCTTCTTAGCCTTGGTGCGATCGGTGTTGTCGAGGAACACCGGCAGGATCTCGAGACCGCTCTTGGTCTTGAGCTTTTCTTCGACGCCTTTTCGCCGCTCGATGGCGTTCTGCATGTCGATGCGCCCGACGAAGATGGCGACCTTGCCCTTTTCGATCCCCGCGGCCTCGAGTGCAGCGAGCGCAGCGTCGCCAGCGGCTCGACCCGCCTTGACGTTGTTCGTGCCAACGTAGGTCTTCCGTTTCGACTTCGCCGCGTCGGAATCGTGACACACCACCGGGATCCGCTCGGCGACTCGATTCAGGATGCCGGTCATGCCATCGGGGTTGATGGGGCTGATGGCCACGCCATCGAAGTTCTGGACCAAGATGTCTTCCAGGAAGCGCTGCTGCTCCGCGACGTCGGACTTGAGCGGACGGAACATTTCCGCCTTGATCCCAAAGTCCTTCTCAGCTTTGCGCAGGCCCTTCTCGGCGATGCTCCAAAACTTCGAGGAGTTGTTCGTGACGAACGCGAAGCGCAACTGCCCGGGGGCGGCGGCGCTGACCTTCGCGCTGGCCTCCGCGTCGTTCTTGCAGCCGCTGGCGTAGACCAGGGTGGGCGCGAGCAGCAAAGCGGAGCGGCGCGATAGCCTCGCGCCCGAAGCGTCGTCGATCTTCTTGGGCATGGGCGTTCTCCTCGAAGTCATGTGGCTCTTGGCGCGTACCGCCACGCGTCCAGCATCCACAGGTTGCCGAGAGCGTCATCATGAGTCAATGCTGGATAGCGGGGCTCCGCTTCCAACACCGTATTTTCGACGAGCTCGGTGTTGTTCGTTGTCAGTGGTGTGTTTGGTGCGTTCCATCGCGGCTTATGGAGCGCGTTTGCCGTCAAAGATCGTGCTCTGCGCAAGCTGGCGCTGACGATCGGATTGGGAAGCTCGGGGGGGATGCGGAGCACGACTAGGCCCTTCCCCTGGAGGATGATTGTCGTCCGGAGTCGGGAGCGATTGCGGGCATCACCTGCGAGGTGGAACCCGCGAGGCGACGTCCGAGCAGCGCTGCGGCGATCAGGCCCGATACCGAGAGGGGCAGCGGGGCGCCGCGATCGGGTGACATGCCACACGAGCAACCCGTAGCGCCCTCGGTCGAGGCTTTCGATTCGGGAGCGCTCGACGGCGTGAGCGAGAACAAGGAGACGCCGAAACGTGGCAGGTCGAAAGCGAGAGTCACCGTTCCATCCTGGACAGCGACGACACGCTCGGGTTCGAATTCGAGAGAGCCCATCGCCTCGTGCAGGGATGCGAGCTGCTCGGCGCTGGGTTCGCTGGGCGCGCCCTGCGACTGCCAGCGCGTGAAGGCATTGCCGTACTCGTCATCCACGCGACGATGTGTGACGGCGGCGTGGCCCGCGAACGCCGCTGGAACGGTCACCTTGACCGTCACGCTCTCCGGATCGGCAGCCACGAGATCGTCGTGATAGTGCCAGACCAAGATCTGGACTCGCTCGCCATCGATTGCGGCGAGTGCATCGACGTCGGGCTCCTCACGGACACCGCTCTCCAAAAGTTCGTCGAGGGGTCGCGCGCCACTGCTGGTGACGGGAAGCCTGTCCCCGTCGAGACTGGCGAGGAGCTTGAAGGCGTTCAATACCGGAAGGTGAATGCCGTTCGTCGAAAGCGCACGATGCCCGGCGAAATACGGAGTGCCCGGAAAGGTGAACGCCCAGGTGAGAACCCCGCGCAAGTCGACACCCGCTTGCTCCGCGAGTTCGAGAGAGCGCTTCATCATCGCCACCTCGTACGCTCCGTACGCTGGTGAGTTGCGATAATCGAGGTGACGCGCGGTGCTCGAGGGGCAAGCGGCGCAGCCGTCGGGGTCGGCTTCGGTGATGATGATGGGTGTCGCCTCAAATTGCGGAAACGCGGCGACCGTCTCGAAGCCTACGCGGTGCAAACCGAGCTGGTGACCCAGATCCATTTGCACGTGATCATCAATCCGAGTCACGCCGCCCTTGGCGTGAAAGGTCACGACGTCGAGGCGTGTGCCCGTCTGCCCCGTGACGGCATTTTCCCCCGTCGCGCAGTGCTGCAAAAACTCGGCGAGAAAGCTCTCTTCGGGACGCGCGACGGCGGGACCGCCCAAGACTGCATCGGGGAGGACCCCATGCAGCGCGGCCTCCGTGTAGTCGTACAGTTTCGCGTACTCTTGGGGGGTCCCCTGCCAGTAGGCGATGTCCGGCTCGTTCCAGAGTTCCCAAATCCAATTGGTTTGGGACCCCGCGTAGCGCTCCTCGGCATGCTCGGCCCAGGTGGTGACGAGCGCCGCCCATTTCTCGTAATCACGGGGCGGATAGAACGCGCCCCCGTTGAGCGAGTATGTGCCGGAGTTTTCGTAGGGGTCGGGCTGTGCCGACAGCGCTTGGGGCATGAACCCGAGCTCGAACAGCGGCAGTGCCCCGGCCTCGACCGTCGCGTCCATGATCTGGTCGATGATTCCAAAATCGTAGACCGGATTGCCGTCCGCGTCCTCGGTATACAGATTGGTCGAACCCCATTTGAGCATTGGTGTTCCGTCGCCCGTGTTGAAGAGAAAGTGTGTGCGGACGTGCACCGGCGACCCGTGCATCGCCGTGAGCGTACGCAGGAGGTCCTCGCCTTCCTGAGTGGTCGTGTAGTTCGCCTCGTCGTAGCCGAAGAACGCCCAAACGGGTTCGAGCGGCGCCCCTGCGGACGTCGCATCGACGTCGATCGTCACGGGGTGGGCCGCGTCAGCCAGCGCACCGCGGCTGCTGGTCAGTACCCCGAGAAACGCAAGGAGGAGGTGGCGATTCTGATGAGTCACGAAACCTACTCCAGGGCCTGGATGGCTGCGCGTTCGATCGCCAGCCCCTTCTTGTGACGCGTGAAGAATTCGGCAAAGCCCGCCACATGCTGGGGGTCAGGCTGGACGGGCTTGCCGATAGTATTTGCGATCCGCGAGTCGAGGTAGTCGGGCAGTGCTTCGGCCTCGTCGTCGCGGAGCATGTAGGCGGCGAGCAACGCCATCCCCCAAGCGCCACCCTCGCCAGCCGTGGCGGGGACACTTACGGGAACACCCAGCGCGGCGGCCATCATGCGCTGCCCCGTGTCACCGCCCTTGAAGAAACCACCGTGGCCCCGGATCTCCTCGATCACCACGCCCTCCTCTTGGGTGAGGATGTCCATTCCGGTACGCATGGCGCAGAGGGACGCGTAGTACATGGCGCGGAGGAAGTTCTCGAGGCTGAACTTCCCGTCTTGGTTGCGTACGAACAGGGGCCGGCCTTCGGTGAAGCCGGTCACGTGCTCGCCCGACACGTAGTTGATTGAGAGTAGCCCACCTGCATCGGGATCTCCGCGCAGGGCGAGGGGCAAGAGCGCACTGTAGAGGCGATCGAGACTCGTGTCAGCGCCCAACGCCTGGGCTACCTGCCCGAAGACGGCCATCCAAGCGTCCAGATCCGACGAGCCGTTGTTGGAGTGAGCCATAGCCACGGGCTTGCCGTGCGGGGTGGCCACGATGTCGATCTCCTCGTGCACTTCCGACAAGCTCTTTTCGAGCACAATCATGGCAAACACGGAAGTTCCCGCGGACACGTTCCCCGAGCGGGGTCGCACGGCGTTGGTCGCGACCATGCCCGTGCCCGCATCACCCTCCGGAGGACAGAGCGGGATGCCCGACTCGAGCTGACCTGTCGGGTCCAAGAGCTTCGCCCCCGAAGCGGAGAGCCTTCCTGCGGGACGTCCCGCAGGAAGCACTTTCGGGAGGATGTCGCGCAAGGTCCAACCGAGCTTTCGCGGGGCGATCAGGCCGTCGAATTTCTCCATCCGAGCGACGTCCCAGTCGCCCGTGTCCGGATCGATCGGGAACATGCCGGACGCTTCACCAACGCCGACGCTGTGTTCACCGGTGAGTTTGTAGTGAACGTAACCTGCGAGCGTCGTCAGCCGAGCGATCTCGGGGACGTGGGGTTGAGACTCGAGGATTGACTGGTAGAGGTGAGCAATGCTCCAGCGTTGGGGTACGGCGAAATTGAGCAGCGGGGTCAACTCCGAGCAAGCCTCACCCGTGATGTTGTTCCTCCAAGTACGAAAGGGAACAAGCAGTTCGCCCTTTCGGTCGAGCGCGACGTAACCGTGCATCATCGCGCTGAAGCCCAAAGCGGCGACGCGCTGGAGGCGCGTCGAATAGCGCTCCTGCACGTCACGCGAAAGCGAGGCAAAACAGGAGGCCAAGCCCGCCCAGACGTCTTTCATGTCATACGTCCAGACGCCGTCCTTCAGCTGGTTGTCCCAAGCATGAGACCCGGCGGCCAGGGGTGTCGCGTCCGGGGCGATGAGGGACGCCTTGATGCGCGTCGAGCCGAACTCGATACCGAGGACGGCGCGGCCTGACTGGATCAGCGCCGCCGTGTTTTCCTTGTTGTATGTCACCGACTCCTCCTCCTCGCGCGGCTGCCCGCTCCCCCGTCCGATTTCACCTGGAGCGATGTCATTTCTGCCCGTAGTAGGCGTTCTTGCCGTGTTTCCGTTCGAAGTGCTTGCGGACGAGCGCAGCGGGGAGTGGCGGTGCTTCAGGATCGAGGGTGCGCGTCACCCACGCCATCTTGGCGAGCTCCTCCAGCACGGCCGCGTTGTAAACGGCCTTCTCCGGAGTCGCGCCCCAAGCAAACGGTGCATGTCCCGCCACGAGCACCATTGGCGTGTGCAGCGGATCGCGTCCCTCGAAGCAGGCCAGGATCTGATTACCGGTTTCCACTTCGTAGTCGCGCTCGACCGCTTCGTCCGACATCACGGCCGTGCAGGGCACGTCTTCGGCAAGGTGGTCCGCGTGAGTCGTACCGTAGATGGGAATGGGCAGGCGAGCCTGAGCCCAACCGGTGGCGTGGGTCGAATGGGTGTGAACTACGCCTCCGATACCCTTCCAATTCCTGTACAGCACGAGGTGCGTAGGGGTATCGGAGGAGGGGCGCAACTTGCCCTCCACGATGGTTCCCTCGAGATCGAGCACCACCAGATCGTCGACCGTCAGCTCGTCGTAAGGCACGCCGCTCGGCTTGATGGCGAAGACGCCGCGATCCCCGTCGAACGCGGAGACGTTTCCGAACGTGTAGATGGCGAGTCCCCGCTTGGGGATTTCCTGGTTGGCAGCCCAGGCTCGCTCTTTCAGCTCACGGTAGGGGGACACCATGATACTCAATGCCCGAATTTGAAGGCGAGGTCGTTCCAGCGGAGCTCGTTGCGGAGCGTGCGCAAGTCGAGGTCCGCACCCAAGCGAATGACCTCGAGCCCCGCCATGCTACCAAAGTCCTCCCATTCCTCCGCCGAAACCGCTTGACAGAATGCGGAGTGGTGACCGCCGCCAGCCTCGATCCAAGCCTGGGCACCGCGCTTGAAGTCGGGACGCGGGATCCAAATGGCGCGCGCCGTCGGAAGTTTGGGCATGCTTCGCTCAGGCTCCACCACGTCGAGCTCGGCAACGATCATTCGCATGCGCCCGCCCATGTCCAAGAGCGTGGCGTTGACCGCGGGCCCCGGCTCGGCATTGAACACCAAACGAGGCAGAGCTGCTCGACCGCCAATGTCCAGCCAATGACTTTCGAGCGACGGTTTGCCACCTGCGATCGAGGGACAGACTTCGATCATGTGAGCGCCGAGGATGCGCTCCTTACCGGGGGTGAGGTGATAAGTGTAGTCCTCGATGAACGACACACCGCCGGGGCGATCTCCCGTCATCACCTTGCCCAGGCGAACCAATGCCGCGGTCTTCCAGTCTCCCTCCGCGCCAAAGCCGTAGCCTTTGGCCATGAGCCGCTGGCAGGCAAAACCGGGAAGCTGCTCGAGACCGTGCAGGTCCTCGAAGGTGGTGGTGAAGGCTCCGAACCCGCCCTCCTCCAAGAAGGAGAGGAGGGCAATCTCCTGGCGGGCCGCGTAGCGTAAGCTCTCGCGTTGGTCGCCCGATGCGAGGAGCGAGTCGGCCAGCGTGTAGCTGTCCTCGTACTCCTGAATCAGGCGCTCGACCTCGTTGTCGGTCACCTCGGCGATGCGCCCCGCCAAATCGCCGACACCGTACCCGTTGACCGACCAACCAAGCTGGATCTGCGCCTCGACGCGATCGCCACCGGTGACCGCGACCTCGCGCATGTTCATTCCACCGAAGCGCACGATCTTGAGGCGGCGCGATTCGTCAATCGCGAGGGCGCCACGGGCCCAACCCGCGAGCTCTTCGAGCACTTCGGGATCTTGCCAGTGGCCGACGACCACTTTGCGATTCAGGCGAAGCCGCGCGCCGATGAACCCGTACTCTCGATCGCCGTGCGCGGACTGATTGAGGTTCATGAAGTCCATGTCAATCTCGTCCCACGGCAGCTCGCGGTTGAACTGCGTATGCAGGTGGGCGAGGGGCTTCTGCAAACGCGTCAGTCCGGCGATCCACATCTTCGCGGGCGAGAATGTGTGCATCCACGTGATGACACCCGCGCATTCAGGGGCGGTGTTTGCCGCCTGACAAATGCTTTCGATGGAGTCGGGGCCACTTAGAATCGGCTTCCAAACCACCTTGGCCGGAACTTTGCCCGAGGCATCGATACTCGAAGCAATGCGCTGCGAGTTCTCGGCGACCTGTTTGAGCGTCTCCTCTCCATAGAGGTGTTGAGTGCCGGTTAGGAACCAGAATTCCTTGGTGTCTCGCTTGGCTGGACTCGTCATTTCACACGCTCACAAGGTTCGGCGCTCTGGGAAACGCCAGAGCTTTGCAGCGGAAACCACTTGCGTGGATTGACCCTTCCCCGCTCTTGGCCCGCAGCTGGCGCGGGCTAAAAGGGCTACGCGGGGCCACTCCTCTGCACGTGCCGCTTTCGTTTTCTTCGGTCATCGCATGCGATACTCGCTGCAGAGAGCTATTGTGAGCGCTCACATTTTCTCTGTCAAGCCGCTGTAGTATCTGAACACCGTGCCAGGATCCGATCGACCGCGCTCCGCGGTGATGTCAGACGTGGCGAGACTCGCTGGTGTCTCGCATCAAACGGTGTCGCGCGTTCTTCATGACAGTCCGAACGTTCGCGAAGAAACGCGTGAACGAGTTTTGGCGGCAATACGCCAACTCGATTACCGCCCCAACACCATGGCAAGAGCCCTGGCGACGGGCCGGTCCAGAACGCTTGGGATCGTCGCTTCCGACACGACTCGTTACGGGCCGGCCTCGACCGTTCTCGGCATCGAACAGGCGGCGCACGAGGCCGGTTATGCAGTGAGCGTTTCCAGCGTGCGGTCGACCACTCGCAGCACGGTGCTCGGCGCGGTTCAGCGTCTGACGGACCAGGGCGTCGAGGGAGTGGCAGTCATCGCCCCGCACCGAGCAGGCGTGGACGCGCTGCGCAACTTGAACCCGGACTTTCCGGTGGTAGCCGTGGAATCCAGCGAAAACTCTTCGATCCCGGTGGCGACGGTCGATCAGCGAGCCGGGGCCCTCGCGGCAACGCGACATCTGCTCAATCTCGGGCACAAGACCGTTTGGCACTTGGCCGGTCCCGACGACTGGCAAGTGGCCGAGGAGCGCATCATGGGCTGGAAGGCCGCGCTCAAGGCAGCTCGCGCCTCGGTTCCACCCCCGCTCCGGGGCGATTGGACGCCAAGCTCGGGCTACGAGTTGGGTGACTCCTTGCTCGAGATCAAGGACTTGACCGCAGTCTTTGTGGCCAACGACCAGATGGCCCTCGGGCTGCTGCGGAGACTGCACGAGGCCGGACGCGAGGTGCCGCGCGACATCAGCATCGTGGGCTTCGACGACATTCCCGAAGCCGCTTACTTCACGCCGCCTCTGACGACCGTGCGTCAGGATTTCTCGGAGCTCGGCAGACGCTGCCTGCGCATTCTGCTCGCACGCATCGAGGGCGACCGAGAGCCGACACGTCTGGTCGTGCGACCTGAGCTCGTGGTGCGTGATTCAGCCGGCATGGCACCGAGCTGATCTCGTCGATAGTCCTCCGCCGTTTTGACCGCCGGCTTCATCGCGCTCAATGCGAGCGAAGCCCAACGTGCAAAAACCGCCCCCCTCTTCGAAGGGGCGGTTGGCGCCTTGTCGACTTGATCGGCGCTCTACCGGGGTGCTGAAAAAGCACCCCACCCATGAGCAACACCGGTGCCGGCGCACACGACTGGAGCCGGGGAGGAAAGCAAACCCCTCACTTTCAAGGGGTTTGCTTCCCGGACGCGTTCGCTTCCCTGGCGCGGGTCAGCACCGCAGGCTGCTGACACGTCGCCTGCTAAGGCTGCTTCTGCAGAACGATCGTGCCGTTGGTCACGCCCAGAGCCGTCGGGGACGTGGGCGTGACCAGCGCGAAGTTGCCGTCGACACAATAGTCGTAGTCCAGCATGTCGAGGTCTGCGGAGTACGACGTACCCGACACCGTCAACGCGTTGTCAGCGGACGTGTAGGTTCCGCTGGTGTTCGCGTTGAACGCCAGAATGTAACCCATGCCACCCGACTGGGTGAATGTGCCGGTGCAGGTGCATCCGCCCACGGTCGTCTCCGAGTCGACGCAGTCCATGTTGTCGAAACCGGCAGAAGTGAGCGGGATACCGATCTTATCGCACTCGGTGACGGTACCCGACACTTCCAAGCATTCGGGGACCAACTCGATGTCGACCGAACCCGAGGTGGACGTGTTGTCCGAAATCGAGCCATCGGCCCCCACGGTGAAGTTCCCCGTGACTTCGATCTGACCCTCGATGGGTCCCTCGTCGCAGCCCGTGCCCAAGCCCAAGTTACTCAGGGCGGCCACACCGCTGATGGGGAGACACGACTCCTGGGCAAACCAGACGCCCACCGGATCGCCACCGCATGCGGCGACGTTTTCGCACGAAGCGTCGGGAGCTTGCTGCTGCATGCCGCCCGTGCCCGCGCCGCCCGTGCCTGCGCCGCCCGTGCCTGCGCCACCGGTGGTCTGTCCGCCCGAGTCGTTGTCTACCGGATCAGCTTCGTAGTCACCGCAGGCTGCCAGTGGCAGCGCGAACGCCACCGCCGCCCAAGGCAACAAGACTTGGCGCCAGGCAGCGGGGCCGAAGAATCCAAGGCTCTGTCGATGCTTCATGTCGTCCTTCGCCTGAGCCATCACTGACCGTAGTTCGCGGCCTGGATGTTCTGCATGACGGCGAGCTCGGTGGCGTCATCGGGGAAACCGGCGACGATGGCACCTTCGTAGAAGGTGGACCACGAGTTGTTGCTGTTGTCCCCGCCCACCCCGAGGACGACCGCTCCCTTGTTGTCGAGGTGCTTCGTCGACGGGTAGTTTCCGGCGTAGGCCGTGGTGACGTCTGTCGCCGTCTGAATGTCAGCCATCCGGAGCGCGTACCTCTCCGGGGAGTTCGTCGTCTTCTGGAAGCCGAGCGCATACTTCACGCGCATCGACGGGTTGTTCCCGTTGGCTGGCGCGTTGCGCGCATCGTTCAAGCCGCCCCATCCCGGCTCGCCTGGGTTCGAACCACCCATCCACACACCGGCTTCGAAGTCCGCCCCGAACCAAGGGCCACTGCCCTCGCCGCGGCCCCAATAGGCCGTCCCAAAGAACAGGGTGTTCATCTCCGCGTAGCTCTTCGGATTCGTCGTCACGTTCCCGAAGTCCCAGCAGCAAGCGCCTCCGGTCCGTGTGCCGTCCGCGAGCATGTAGATCCCCTGCGGCTCGTTGCCGATGGGCATGCCATCACCTTCCCTCGACATGCGGTACCCCTGACGTGCCTTCATGAAGAGGGCGTAGACGTCGTTGCCGCCGACCTTCAGCCCGCCCTCGGTGGCGATGGTCTCGAAGTCGTCCTTGGCGGCATTCTCACCGCCGTTCGAAAGGCCCGCCTTCGCAACGGTGATGTCGTTACCGTGACCGGACTGGTCGTACAACGTGGCCACCGTGCACACCGTGTTCGCGCACGCGGCATCGACGGCGGCCTTGTCCGCAAAACCGTTGGCCTTCTGGGGAATGTCGTGAAGCGTTCCGCCGGAGCCGGTGTTCTCCTCGCTACTGCCGCTCCGCACCTGATAGAGAGGTCCTGTGTAGGTGCTGCGGAGCCGGCGAATCGTGCTGTAGGCGGCAACACACTCTGTACCTGCGGCGTTGTAGATGTCGCACGGACCTTCCGAGGCCGTCCCACTGCCGCCGGCGCCGCCGCTCCCATCACCTCCGGTGCCACCACTTCCGATGTCCCCACCGGTTCCTCCGGTCCCGGCACCGCCGGCGCCAACGACTCCGCCGGTACCGACCACGCCACCCGTGCCGACCACGCCGCCGGTGCCGACCACGCCGCCGGTGCCGACCTCGCCGCCGGTGCCGACCTCGCCGCCTGTCGCGCCAGCGCCCTGGGAACCGCCGTCGTTCGATCCCGAGTCATCGTAGCCGGAACAGGCCGTCAGGGTCAGAACGGATGTCGCCAAAGCGGATGTGGCCAAAGCGATTGCGGAACGAGAAACCATCATGATCATCCTCCACCAGGTGCAAAAAAGGGCCGGCGCTCGACCGGCGCTACAAGAATGAGAGCGCTCACAATTTTGGGAACAAACCAACGCGAGGCCCGCCGTTGTCAAGTCGCGCGGCTGTGATGAACAGTGCCGACGCGACGGGTGACGGATTGCCCCGCCGCCGCACATGATGTTGCATTTTCAGGCGATTTGCACGCCTAATTTGGCAGGAATCGGGCGATCGAGGTTTCGCGCAGTCGCCATCCAAGGAGGCTCCAATTTGCCAGTGGAGGGGGCAATTTTTCTCCCCCTACCCGCGCACCTCAACCTGAGTTGGCGCCTCGCAGCATGCTTGCGTTGGTAGTTCGGAATCTCTAAAGTCGCGACTACTAGCGCTTGTGTGCGTTCACATGCTTCTTTGGCGCTACCACTTTCGTTATCTGCTGCCAATCCCTCGACGCCTTCAGAACGCGAAAATCGGCGGGGATTTGCACTGAGACGTCGCTATGAAGATCGATACCGGGCCCTCACTCCTTCTTCCCCTTGTCCCATTGGCATTGCTCGGTGCCGTCGCCGTTGCGTGCGGAGACTACCCGGTGGCTAGCCTCGAGGGCGCCACGGGCGGGAGCGGCAACGCATCTTCGGGCGGCGGCACGTCGACTGGTGGTAGCGGTGCGTTGCCAGCCAACACCGCGACACCGCCGTGTAAGGTGCTTGGCGACGCCGGTCATGAGTGCGTCTCGGCACACAGCACCGTGCGTGTCATCGTTCCCGATTACGACGGTCCCCTCTACCAGGTCGACACTGGTACCGAGACACTGGATATCAACAGTGTCGATGGATACGCCGATGCGGCCGCGCACGACGAGCTCTGCGGCGCCAACGGCTGCACCATCAGCATCGTTTACGACCAGTCTGGTCGTGGAAATCACCTGACGACGGCGCCGCCGGGCAGCGCGAAATCGACACCGGCGAACCCGGTGCCCGCCAGTGCGCTACCGGTGCAGATCAATGGCCGCTCGGTTTACGGCATGGTGTTCCGACCGGGGCAGGGGTACCGCGCGGCGTGCAACGACTGCGTCTATCCCGAGCAGTTTCCGTCCGGCGTTCCCGTGGGGGACGCCCCGCAGACTCAGTACATGGTGAGCAGTCAGCATGATCTCATCGATGGCTGTTGTTTTGATTACGGCAATGCCGAGATTACGGCGAACAACGACGGTAACGGTACGATGGAGGCTGTTTACCTCGGGCAAGGCGTCATCTGGGGCAGTGGCTCCGGGCCGGGTCCGTGGGTGATGGCCGACCTCGAAAATGGTCTGTATCCCGGTTGGGAAAACGGCGGATTCGACAACATCTCCACCAACACGTCGCTCGAATACGACTTCGTCACTGCCGTCGTCGTCGGCGATACCGCCGACAAGAACGATGGCAAGGGGCGCTTTGCACTCTATGGCGGGGACGCGACGTCAACCGAAATCAAAGAGATGTACGACGGAATTCGGCCTGAGAAGCCGGGCTACGTGCCCATGCAGAAGCAAGGGTCCGTCATCCTGGGCATTGGTGGCGACAACAGCGATGGCGATGGCGGGCGCTTCTACGAAGGCGTCATCGCTCTCGAAGCTGCGCCGGCGGAGGTCGTGAATGCCCTTCAAGTCGCCATCTCAGAGGCAGGTTACGGGCAATGACTACCCCTTCCCACTCGTCCAACCCTCTCGATGCCAATCGTGACGTTAGCTTTCAGGGTGAGTCGTCGATGAATCCCACTGCACAGCAACCATTTTCCAGCACGGGTCGCAGCCTCAGAAGCCGGGCGGCTCTGTGCCATCTGCCCGGCTTGATTGCCCTGGGACTTCTGGTCGTTGCAACACCAGCGGCAGCTCAAGACGAGGAAAAGGCAGGCGACGGCTCGGAAACCTGGTTCCCCGACGGCAAGAAACCCGCCGAGGGCGACGCGGAAGGCGATGCTGAAGCGGGCGACTCCGACGAGGAAGCCGCGTCCGAAGAAGACTCCGAGCAGGCCGAGGAGGAGGGCGACGCATCGACGCCCGGCACCGATGCCAGCGACGCCGACGCGACCAAACCCAGCGTCGATGGCATCGACGAGAGTGCCGACGAAAAGAAATGGGACATTGGGCTCAGCGGTTACTTCCGCGCCCCGATGGCTTTGGGCATCAGCAATCGGCCCGGGCCCGACAACCTGACGGGCGAGCCCCAAACTCAGATTTCCTACGGTCCGAATCGCACGGTCGACTCGAACTACTACAGCTTCGCGTACACACGACTGCAGGAACGCGACTGGATGGAAGTGTTCGTTCACGCCAAGCGTGAGCACGTTGAAGCGACCATCGGTTGGATGGGATATTGGTTTGCGGGCGCTGGCTTTCGAAACCCGGATGCCGCCTGGCTCCCCGGTATTGCCTACGTCACCCTCGACACGGACTTCGACCTCGAGGGCATCAAGCCCAACATCGCTCTGTCAGCCGGTAGCTTTTGGCCCAACTTCGGCAAGTTCGAAAAATACGACACCTTCACGCTTGGTCAGTTTCGCCAAATGGGCGAGCAGGTCAAACTGACGGTCCCCGTCACCGAGGAGTTCACCGCGACCCTCGTCCACGGTTTCGGCACGGGACGGGACGGTAGCTTCAACATCGTCGCGCCGCCGCCGTACCAGGACAAGGTGGGCTTGAACCTGATCGAATACGGTCACCTGCAGTTCAACTACGGGAACTGGATCGAGCTCGGGCTCCACCAGAACATGCAGTGGACCCGCGACCCGAACTTGCTGCAGCAAACCTCGTCGGGAAAGTCCTATACGAACGCTCGCGAAGCGGAGCTCACGACTTGGGGCGCCGAAGCGAAATTGTCGGCGCCGTACGTGGGCAGCGTTTGGGTTTCCCCTTCCTATGTGAAGATCAAGAACGGGTGGGCACTTGGTGAGGCCGGTGTCGAGGTCGTGCACGGGCTCAGCCCCGAGAGTCTCGCGGTGAACTACCTGGGTTGGAGCGGTAGCCCCGCCGACAGCACCGGTAGTGGCAACTTGTTCAACTTCGGTTTCCTCTACGAGAACACGCTCTCCAGCCTCCAGGGCAAGCCCCGAGGCTCGGCACCCGAGGTGACGCTCAACATCTTTGGGCTCCTCGTCGACGCGACCCTCGACCGGCCTGAGGGTTCGTCCATCTCGCAGAACAAGCTCTCTCAGTTCAAGTACGGCGCGGACGTCGAGTACAACCCGTGGAAGTGGATTGGTCTCATGGCGCGCTGGGACGAGGTCAACTACGACCTCAACAATCCTGGTTACGTCTTTTCCGCCATCACGGGGCGCCTGTCGCTGTACTCCGACTTCATGTCGGGCGAACGCATCTTCTTCCAGTACTCACGCTACCGCTATGGCGACGAGATGACGCTCGCCGGCGCCTGGCCTTGGGGCCTTCCGCTGGTCGCGGGCAGCGAAATCATTCAGGGTGGCCCGTACGCCGGTTCGAAGCCGGACATGGACGTCGTGAAGGTTCAGGCCGACATCAAGTTCTAGAGCGACAAACGGTTGACCGTCTGTTGCGACCAGACCGCCTCGCTGTGCAGCAGCGAGGCGGGGTCGTGTTGTCAGAGACCTCGGGCAAAACCTCCTGGTTGGCGAGCTCTCCGCCGCGCGGATGGGTTCAGAATTGGCTCAAAAACTGCCAAACCTCGTCCGGCATCCAGGATTGACCCTGGCCGCTGTCCGCAGGAGAAGGCGTGTGTCCACCGTCATAAGGACACCAACGCGTGGGGTGACCCGCCGAGCAGTCCTGGTAGTCTGAACACGCGTGTCCACCACTTGGCGCGAGTGGCAGCTGCTCGACGGTGCACCCGTTGAGCTGGGCGAAATGATCGCTGTTCCAGGCCTGACCGTTCGGGTTCGTGTTCTCCTGCTGTCCCAGCGAGGAAAAGTAGGCCACTGGCTCGCATGTTTGGGGCACGGGGAGCCCCCCGCCCGAATGAGCAGCGACCGCGCGAAACACACCTGGGCGCGCGCACATCAGGTTGAACACCATCGCCGCGCCCATGCTGAAGCCTTCGAGCTCGACGCGTGTCCGATCGATGCAGAGATCGGCCTCGACCTGCGTCAGGATATCGTCCACGTAGGTCAAGTCATCTGGCAAAGACCAGAACCCTCCCACCGCTTCGGTTGCGATGAAGATGGTGCTGTCCTCGGCGCGATCGAAAAGCCCAAAGTAGGGCGTGTTGCCTCCCGCTACTTCGTTGGCATTGCCCGTGGCGCCATGAAAACCAAGAATGAGCCGATAGGGATGGGAGCTGTCGTAGTTCTCCGGCAGCCTGAGGACGTAGCGCCGCCCACCCGGGAGATCGTTGTAGTTGAGCGTGCCGCCTGGAGAATTTTCGAGGGTCGGCGTCTTACCGCAGCCTTTGCTCGGATCGGTATCATTGCTCCCGTCCGTGCCACCCGTACCGGGAGCCCCTCCTGAGGTTCCTTCGCCACCCGAACCGAGCTCCGGCACCCCACCCGACGCAGTCGCGCCGCCGGAAATGTCCCCGCCGGTCGACCCGACGAAGCCCCCGCTCGACCCGCCGACTCCGGTCGAAGTGCCGCCCACACCGGGTGTTCCACCGGAGGACATCATGTCAGTTCCGGCGGAGCCACCGCCTTGCCCTGAATGAGCCGGCGTATCATCCCCATCACTACAGGCAGAGAGAGCAGCACAGCTGCTCAGAATGAAAATAAGCTGTTTCAATTCAGTCCTCGTGAGATTTCTCGGGCCGTGTTCGGAGCTCAGTACCGAGATGAGAGCTCATGGCCAATTCTTGCGTTGTGGGTTTTCCCAGGGTGGTGCGCAGAGAACACAGTCTTCTCCAAAGAAGTAGTGCTCCGCCCCGGTGTCCCCGTAAATCCAGTAGCGCAGCCAGGCGACGA
This sequence comes from Polyangiaceae bacterium, assembly GCA_050289625.1. Lineage (GTDB taxonomy): Bacteria > Myxococcota_A > Polyangia > Polyangiales > Polyangiaceae > NIC37A-2. The sequence continues at coordinate 42,959 of JBNKGC010000015.1, forward strand.
TGGCCGGGCGCTCTTCGCCGCCGCCGTTCTGCTCGATGTAGGGGTGGTTAGCGCCGGTGAGCGTGGCGAGGAAGGTGGGTACTTGGGACATGGAGTACGTCGCCTGTTGCAAAGGCATCCCCACCGGGTCGAGCGTCCCCGTGGTCTGGAGCATCGTACCATGCAGATCGGCTGAAGCTGTATGACCGTGGATCGACACCACGGTCAGCACTGAAGAGTGCCCGCCGACCTCGACCGCGGAAGTTCCCCCAACGGAAAAGCCCATCGACACCGCGTGGTCGGTCCACAGCTTGCCCTGATAAAGGCCAGCAACGTCGTTCTGCGCCAGGATCCAATCGAGACCGTCAAGCATTTTTTGACGGTTCGCCGGATCGCCTGGCCCACCCGTGAGCGCAGGAGTGCCTACCACCACGAAGCCGTGCGACGCGAAGTTCGTCAGCATGGCAGTGTGCACGCTCGCTTGTTGGCCGATGCCCGGGCCAAAGATGATTGGAGCGTGGAGGAATCCGTCTTCACCGAGGGGCTCTGGTCGCACGACCAGGTAGCCGTCTCCAGGGCCTTGGCCGGTCTCGACGACCGTATCGAATGGCCCTTCTTCTGAGTAATCGCTAATGGGCGGAAGCAATGGAGAGCTGCCGCCCGACGCACTGTCACCCCCCGCGGCGTGCCCCCCCGACCCGCCGCCTTGCCCGTCGGAAGGTTGTGCTCCGCCACCGCTCGACGCTCCGCCCGATCCTGTGGCGCCGCCGATAGCATCGAGGCCACCCGAAGCGGGTGCTCCTCCGGAAGCAACACCGGAACCGCCCGATCCCCCGGACGAGCCGCCGCTCGCAGCTCCTCCGACATCGGTTCCTGAAGCCGAGGGATCTGCTGCTTCGGAGCAGGCCAGGAAACTTCCAAAGGCAAGACAGAAGACCAATCGAGATTTGGACGTGAATGGAAGCATTTCTCGACTCCTAGACGTTGCGAGTGACGGCACTCCGTCAAGCACTCGTCGACTCGCCGATGCGGACCACATAGGCGCGTTGGAGGCGTCGTTCAAGCCGCCCCATCCCGGCTCACCCGGGTTCGAGCCACCCATCCTTCATCCCCGGTGCCACCGTCGTCGGAACAGGCGGCCAACGACAAGAACGAAGTGAGCAGGGCAGCATTGCACACTGCTGTTCGGGTGCGGAGGTGAAGAGCTTGGAAAGCGATCATGGTCATCGGATCACTGTCACCGATCGTGGGGACACGGACAGACGAGGGGTTCTTCCCCAGCGCGGTGCAGTTTTTCGGTGTGCGTGCACTTCGCTGCCGAGCATCGACGACCGCCGAATTCAGTTCGCTTCAGTTCGCTTCTGCGGCCTGCCGCCGCGCGACGCCTGCGCAGCTTCGTGATAGCCAGCTGGCGTGAAGCCACGGCCATTGCGTTTCGCCTTACCTGCTGTTCTGAGCCTGACCTCGCCCTCGGTGCTCGTGTCCTGCGGCGGCGCTGATGCCTCGAGCAACGATGCCTCGAGCAACGGGGCAGCAAGCGGGGCGGGGGGCAGCGGTGTGGGCGGTGTCTCCTCGGGGGGCGCCGGATCAGGGACGGCGTCCTCCGGTGGCGCCGTCGGCTCAGCGGCGTCGCCCGGAACCGGCGGCGGCGCGGCGGGCGGAGCTAGCTCGGGCGGAGTCAGCTCGGGCGCTGGCGGAACCAGCGCGGGTGTCGGTGGCTCCGGAGGTGACTCTCCGCTTTTCGAGGCGGATTGGCCACAGATCAACGGCGTGCAATGGGCCGATACCGATGGCAACCCGATTCAGGCGCACGGCGGTGGCGTGCTCAAAGTGGGAGAGGACTATTTCTGGTTCGGAGAGAATCGAAACCCGGATGGCACCTTCTATGCGGTCTCAGCCTATCGCTCGCGAGACTTGAAGCAGTGGGAATTTCAAAACCACGTTCTCAGAATGACGTCAGCGGCGGAGCTGGAACCCGCGAACGTCGAGCGCCCCAAGGTCGTCTACAACGAGTCGACCGGGAGATACGTCATGTGGATGCACTGGGAGAACGGTTCCAACTACGCCGAGGCGCGTGCCGCCGTGGCTTCGTCGGATACCGTGGACGGCGACTATGCGTATCACGGCAGCTTTCGCCCGTATTCGGATCGCGGCGTCACCGATCACGGTCGACCTGGATACATGTCACGCGACTGCACTCTGTTCGTCGACGACGACGGCCAAGGCTATTTCATCTCGGCCACCAACGAAAACTACGATCTCAATCTCTACCGTCTGACCCCCGACTACCTCGAAGTCGACGAGCTAGTCGCGACGCTTTTCCCGGGTGGTCATCGCGAAGCCCCCGCCCTCTTCAAACGCGACGGCGTCTACTTCCTGCTCACCTCCGGTTCGACCGGCTGGGAGCCGAACCAAGCCCGATACGCCACGAGCACCAACCTCAGCTCGGGGTGGTCGACCATGAAGAACGTGGCGGACGACACGACCTTCTATTCGCAGTCGACCTACGTAGTGGAAGTCACCGGGAGCGGTGCCTCTTCGTTCCTCTACTTGGGGGACCGCTGGGCCGGCGCGTACGGCGGACGTGTCAACGATTCGACCTACGTCTGGCAGCCGATTGCGTTTCCCGCGAACGGCCAAATGAGGATGAGCTGGAACAACACGCTCGATCTCGACGCGCGCAGTGGCCGCGTGCAGGCGTCGACCAATAGGTTCACGTTCATCAACGAGAAGAGCGGACTCGCTCTCGACGTCGAAGACCAAAGCCCCGAAAGTGGCGGCGACATCATCCAGACGACTCCAAACGGGAGCAGGTTCCAGAGATGGTCCTTGAGCTACAACGGAGCCGGCTACTTCCGCCTGACGAACACCGGGAGCGGTTTGGTACTCGACGTGCCGGATGAGTCCACCGCAGATGGCATCGAACTCGGGCAGTGGGACGACAACGGCGGCGACCATCAGGCATTTTTGCTCGTCGACCTCGGTCAGGGCAGGTACCACCTCCAAAACAAGAAGAGTCAGAAGCTGGTTGGGGTCGTAGGTGCGTCCACGAGTACGGGCGCAGCGATCGAGCAGCGTTCGCCGACCGGTGGCGTTGAACAGGTTTGGAAGGTCGTCGTCGCTGAATAGGGCCTGGTCGAGGCATTGCGGGTTCAGCCCACGCAAGTGACCTTAGCCCTCATCCGCGCGGGCCGAAGGCGGAGGGCACTCAGTGCAACTGATCACCGCTGGAGGCATTTCTCTCTGCCTGCGTTCGAGTGGGCGGAGGCACGCGTGCGGTGCGCGCGATGTCCGAATCAGTCGCGGCGAGGTCTCCGGGGAGCAGCACAATTTTTCCGGTCACGCGTCCCTGGCCGAGCAATTGGTGTGCGTGACAGGCCTCAGCCAAGGGAAGTCGGTATGCGACGAGCGGCTTGATCTGTCCCCGTTCGAGAAGGCTCACCAGGGTGGCCAAATCACGACGAAAGAGCGCAGGCCTGAGCCGTTTGAGCCACTGGATGCTGTAGGGGACTACTCGTTTTCTCCCCGGCAAAAATGGGGCGCCCAGGACATAGAGGGCGATCATCGGGACCCCACGCAGACGATTGCGATGGCCTGAGCGTCGCGAGGCCAATTGCCCCCTGCTGAACGACCCGGCGAGGCCGTACGCGATGACCTTCCCGCCGCGACGCAAAGTCTGGAGAGAACGCCAGAGGTGCGCGCCACCCATGCTGTCGAAGACTGCGTCGACCCCGTCGCCCGTCAGGCGACGAGTTTCTTTCACGAAGTCTTGGTGTTGGTAGTCGATTGGGGTGGCGCCCAGACTCACCACTGTCGAGGCCCCCAGCGCGGAACAGGTGCCGTACGTCTCGGCTCCTTCGAGGCTAGCGAGCTGCAAAAGGGCCGTACCGACCCCGCCCGCTGCGCCGTGGACAAGCACACGCTTGCCCCGACTCACCTCGGCGAAGCGATGGAGCATTTGGTAGGCGGTGACGTAGTTCAGTCCGAGACTGACCACCTCCGCCGGGTCCATCCCGGGGGGGACGAAAATCAGCTCGCGCTCTGGCAGGCAGACGAACTCGGCGTAAGCGCCGCTGATCGGAAGGGCGAGTACCGTCTGTCCGAGGTCGATTCCCGCAACACCATTCCCGAGTTTTTCCACGACGCCAACGAGGTCCCATCCTGGTGTGAAGGGCACTTTCGGCGTCTCGGGATGGGCACCCTCGCGCGCCATGACGTCGGGAAATCCCACACCGGCAGCCAGGACGCGCACTCGTACTTCCCCGCGTTTCGGCTCGGGGCATTCCTCTTCGATCATCCGGAGCGTATTCGGTCCGCCGTATCGAGTGACGACGATGCGCCTGTTTCGCATGGCTGCACCTCTCGCGCGGGTCCCAACCGCTTTTTTCTAGATTATCGTCGGTAGCACTCCCGCGCCAATTCGGGGCTCCCGGACGGAGTCACGCAATCGGGTCGGGGCTGTCGAGCCGGGGTTCGCCGGTCGGAGCGAGCCAGAGGTCGAAGGTCCGTCCTTGCAGAAGAAGTCAGGGCGGTATATATACAGGGATATGGATTCTGGAGCGTTCGAAACCCTGGCCGATCCAAGCAGGCGCCAAGTTTTGGAACTGCTGCTCCAGGGCGAGCAGTCCGTATCGGAGCTCGTGGCGAAGGTGGACATCCAGCAATCCGGAGTTTCGCGCCACTTGCGCATCCTCGCCGATTCGGGCTGGGTGAAAGTCCGTCCGGACGCGCAACGCCGTCTCTATTCGCTCCGCCCCGAGCGATTCCAGGAGCTCGACCGCTGGCTCGCCCGCTACCGCAAGCTTTGGGAGGCGCGCCTCGACCGCTTCGAGCAGGCCCTCGAGCGCAAGCAAAGCTTGCGCGCCTCGAGCCCTCGCAAGAGCTCACGTCACCCGAAGAAGGAGACCCGGCGATGATGATCAAGCCCGAACAGAAGCCCGAACCCGTCCGTATCGCACGCAGCTACGAAGCACCCCTCCGCGATCTTTGGGAGCTCTGGACTACGAAGGAAGGGTTCGAGGCTTGGTGGGGCCCTGAGGGCTTCGCCGTTGAGGTGCACGAGCTCGACGCTCGGGTCGGAGGCAAGCTCCTCTACGACATGATTGCCGTGGGAGAGGAGCAGATCGCCTTCATGAAGCAGGCCAACATGCCGCTGTCCCACGAAACCCGGGGCACCTACACGCGGGTCGAGCCGATGAGTCAGCTCACCATCACCCATCTCATCGACTTCATTGACGGACTCGAGCCCTACGCGAACGACATCAGTGTTTCATTTCGGGCTGACGGCAGCACCTCGACCATGGTGGTCGAAATCGCACCGCATACGAGCGAGTACTGGACGAAGCAGTCCGTCATGGGCTTCGAAAGTCAGCTGACCAAGGTTCCCGCCGCACTGGCGGCGATGGCAAGGGCGTACCCCACCTGAGGGTATGGGCAGCGGGCGCCACCGGAGGGCGCGCAACCTGAGCGACCGCGTCAACAGTACTGACAACGACATCTCGGGCGGCCTCTCACCTGTGGTGTTTCCGAGATGGATGCGTGCGAAAAGCGATTAGTTCGAGGGCTCGCACTTCCGCGTAGTGACACTTCGGCTATCTTGATGCCATGGTGTGCGAGCTCTGCTCGCCACGCTTTGCGTGGTGGAGCGTCCTTTCGGGTGCGTGTTTGATTTCGTGCGGTGCGGACACCGCTCCTCCCGACGCGACGGAGCTGCCCGATGCTGCCCGCGAAGAGCTCGAAAGATTGGGCGCCGAGACCCTGGAGAATCGGACGTCGGACTGTGACGGCATCGCTGGCTTCAACGCGCAGGTGATTTTCGATCGGGTTTACGAGTCTTCGGAGAGCGCGTTTTCCTGGTTGGATCCCACCAGCGCGGAAGTGTCATCGACGACGACCGTCCGCGTCGCCGTCGCCGTCGCCGAGGGTGGTGAAATCATGTGCATCCCAGGGAGAGTCCACGCTGACGGGACGGAGCAGCTTCCGATGCTCTCGTACGACGCCGTGACGATGGAGATGCGGACCGATGACGGTTGGCTGAACGAGTCCACTCCGGCAATTGCCTGGCTGACTTTCAACGGTGATATCTCCCAGAACGTGGTGGCCGAGCGGCGGCTCGGTGAACTCGCCGGCACTTTCGCGCCGCCCGGACATGAACCAGAGGACAGCACCGTGTTGCTCGTCGCGCACCCGGGGCCGGACGACCCGAGCGGACGGGTTTCCGTCACTTCCACCGAACTCGGCGTATCGACTCGGGTGGGGAAGTTCGCTCGGGGTGTCGTGTACGGTTTGTACCCGGCGCTCGAACGGTAGCGTCGTCCGACCGAACCGACTCGTCGTGCCCGTCAGCGGATCAAGAACCAGGCAAGGACTGCCACGACCATTCCTGCGAGCGCGGCCCGCCACAGAATGGCGGGGAGCCCTCGTGCTTCGGGAGGCGGGGGCATGGCTTGGAGTCCGCGGGAAGGACGGGGAGGCGTATCCGCGTTCGTGGAAGTGGCTGTCGGAGCCGATTGCTCCGATACGCGCAATCGACCCGAGCGGTGCCATCCCGATCGATCCTCTTCATCGGACCGTCGCGCCTTGCGAGACAGGTCCGCGGAGGATTCGATCTTCGTTTCCCCGTCCACTGCATCTTGGAGCTCTGCCGGGTCGATGGGGGGCACCTGCTTGCTTCGCTGCTCCAGATCTTCTGGCGGGGTGACCAGGCCGCTCGCAGCCGTCGGCGGCTCGATCTCATCCAAGCTTTCCAGAAGCGCCGAGAAGGTGACGCTGCTTCTGCCGCGGCGACGGTTCTGAATGCTCCGGATTGCCTCGAGGGATTCTGATTTCATTCTCGCTGCGAGTGCGCGTGCCACGTCGCTTGGAGACACGACCTGTCGACAATCCACGAGCCACTGCTCGAGCGCTGCTCGCATTTCGTCGGCAGTCTGGAAGCGGTCCGCTGGGTCGTGCTCGAGCGATCTGACGATGATCTGCTCGAGACCGGGTGGGTACATGGGGTCGATCTCGCTGGGGCGGCGGTACTGACCCAGCAGAATTTTTGGCATCGCCTGGGGACCGTTCCCGAACGGACGAAGCCCCATCGTTGCGACGTAGAGCACGCAGCCCATCGCATAGATGTCGATGCGACGGTCTGCATCACCCCCGGCGATCTGCTCCGGAGCGAGATAGCCGAACTTACCTTTGACCTCGCCAGTCTTGGTGCGCTCGTGCAGCTGCCGCCTGGCCTTCGCGACCCCGAAGTCACTGACCTTCACCTGGCCCTGCAGCGAGATGAGGATGTTGGGCGGCGACACGTCCCGGTGGATGACGCCGAGGGGGCGACCCTTCTCGTCGAGGGCCTCGTGCGCGGCATGGAGACCGGCGCATGCGTCGGCGCAGATCCGCACGGCAAGCGCGGGATCGAGCGGATCGAAGCGATTTCCCCGGCGAAGCATGCCGCCGAGACTTTCACCTGGCACCCACTCCATCGCCATGAACAGTCCGTCTGAATGGCGATCGAGTTCGTAGGTCTGGCACACGTTGGGATGGTCGATGGCGCTCGCGATGGTCGCCTCGTCTACGAACATGCGCGCGTACTCTCGGTCGCGCGCGAGCTCTTGCCGAATGACCTTGATGGCTACCGTTCGTCCGAGACCACTGCCCTGATCCGGTTCTGCGGTCCAGACGTGAGCCATGCCGCCGCTGGCGAGCTGCGCGACCAGAGTGTAGCGACCGAGCTTCATGCCGCTCTCATACCCGTCGGTGACGTCTCGCTCGTACGGCGCTGCTGAGTCGGACTGAGTGGTCATGAGGTCGGGTGGACGAGGGTCGGGATAATACCGTCGTAGCCTAGGACGAAATCACAAGCCTTCAAGGGACTCCACGGAGCGTCGCGTGGCGATGGATCGTACGGAGGCGAGGCACACCACCTTACTCGTACGTTCGTCTCGCTGGATGTCAGCGTGGTCGTACGTCGCCCTACTCGAGGTCAGAGGCTTCCGGGGTGTGCGACTCGCACGAGGGATGATGCGCAACTGTTTCGCCGCACCGGATCTCCGCTCTATCCCCGAAACACTTCTACCAGAATGCCCATGATTCGGTCCGGGTAGCGGGAGCGAGTTGCTTTGCCCAGCACGAGTTAGGTGAACGGAGTCGCGTTTTGCGAACTCGCATTTCGGGACGAGGGGTCGCGCTCCTTGTAGTATTGTTCCAAAGTCGCATTTCCATCCCTGTGCACGAGAGCGGAGCCGCGACGCCCGCTCGGTTCCTTCTCGTAGACCCCTTCAGCGTTCGACCCAATCGCCTCGGCGGCGCACTGCCCCCTCATGAACGAAGGTCAGACAATCGACGCTCCAGCGCGCTCCGCTTTCGACGGGTGGACGCCGACCGAGCGCTTTCGCTTCGTGAATTCGTACTGTCTGCTCGCCTCTCTCGGTGAAGGTGGAATGGGCGAGGTTTGGGCAGCTCGGGATCCGAGTGCTCCTCGAGGGAGAGTGGTTGCTCTCAAGCTCACGAAGCAGCAGGGACTCGAGGCGGCAAAGGTCCTTTGGGACGAGGCACGCATCGCGTCGATGATCCAACACCCGAATGTTTGTCGGGTGCACGAGCTAGGCGAAGCCGGCGACCTCAAGTACTTGGTGATGGACTACTGCAACGGCGCCAGCCTGCACCATCTCCTCCAGGCGGTGCCGAGTCACAAGCTCCCGATACCCCTCGGAGTTAAGATTGTGGCTCGGGTGGCAGCCGGACTTCACGCCGCGCACGAGCTCGTGGACGAGCGTGGTCAGGCGCTCGGGGTGGTGCATCGGGACGTGTCCCCGCAGAACGTCCTGGTGTCGACGTCGGGCCTAGTGACGGTGACGGATTTCGGCGTTGCCAAGGCCTTGGGGCAGGCGCACCGCGCCACCGAAACCGGGGAGATGAAGGGCAAGCTCTCCTACATGGCTCCTGAGCAGGTGACCTCGAAAGACGTCGACCGGCGCGCGGACATCTTCGCCTTGGGATGCCTGCTCTACCAAGTGACCTTGGGGCGTCGCCCATTTCAAGGAGACGACGCGCTTGCCACGATGTACCAGCTGCTCGAGCAAGACCTGGTCCTTCCGAGTGCGGTGCAGCACGACTATCCCGCCGAGCTCGAAGAGGTCGTCGTCAAAGCCTTGGCCAAGAACCGCGACGAGCGGTTCTCGAGCGCTGCGGAATTCGAACGCGCACTCGAAACGTACCTGGTTCGCACGGGACTGCGCGTCACCGAGGGGCAGGTTGCCGAGCTCTTGAACTCGCACCTCGGCGAAGAGCTGGCGGCACGCGGGACTCTGATCCGCTCCCTCTGCTCCGAGCTCGACGAGTTCGAACCAAACCGGGTTTCACGAGTTTCTTCCGGCGTCGCGCGCCGTGGGCGTCAGGGGTCGGAGTCCGGCGAAGCGCTATCGCTTCAGGCGCGCAAGGAGCCGACGACTGCGCCAGCGACCGTCAGTTCTTCTGGGCATCGATCTTCGCACCTTCACGTCCGTCTCCTCGCCGTTGCGGTCTTTCTGGCAGCCTCGTTCGGCGGGATCTTCCTGTTGCGCGCGCTCGAGGGGCGAGACGACGCAGGCGCGCGGGACCCTGGTTCCGTCGCCAACAGCGAGGTTGCCTCTCCCAGAAGTCCAGCAGAGGCGCCGCCTTCCGCTTCGTCGCGGGAGCAGATGGAGGCGGCACAGAAGGTGACAGTGGAGGTGACGACATCGCCGGCGGACGCGAGCATCGAGCTCGACGGCGAGCTGGTCGGTACGGGGAAGTATCGTGCGACCGTCGAGCCTTCTTCGGAAGGACACGTGCTTTCGGTGCGAGCTCCGGGATATGCCACGGTGACCGAGGCCCTCGTCCTGGATAAGACGCGTCAAGTTCACGTTGCGCTTTCCCCCGAGGCGCTATCTCCAGAACCCGAGAGTCCGATAACTCGCGTGTCGCCGACGGCTCAGAAGCCCACCCCTGGAGCGACTCCTCGGGTTCGCCCCGAGCCGACGAAGAAGCCTCAACGCACGCTCGACGTCGACAACCCTTTTGCAGCGCCCTGAATGCGTACCTTCCTTCGTTCCCTGATCGCTTCACTGCTCGTGCTGAGCGCCACTTCTCCGGCGTTGGCGAAAGGTGCGTCGGCGGGCGCACCTCCGGCCGCACCACCAGCCGCAGAGAAAACGAGGGACACGGGCGCCGTCCCGAACGCGCAGAAACCAGGCGAAAGCGCCGATTCCACCTCCAGCGAGGCGTCCGCATCTGACGAGGCACTCGAGCTCAGAAAGAAGGCGAGTGAGCGCTTCCAGCGTGGCGTTGCCTTTTACGAGGACGGCGACCACGTCTTGGCGCTGATCGAGTTCGACCGCGCGTACCAACTGATTCCGGACTACCGCGTGCTTTACAACATCGGGCAGGTGTCGATTCAGCTTTCCAAGTTTGCCCGCGCTCGCCACGCGCTGGAGCTCTACTTGGAGAAGGGACGCGCGGAGCTTCCTCCCGAGCGCATCGAGGAAGTCGAGGGAGACTTGCGGATGCTCGGAGCGCGTACTGCGTACCTCGAGTTTTCGCTGACTCCTGAGGGCGCAGAGCTGCTCATCGATGACGTAAGCCAAGGGCAGGCGCCACTGAGTGCCGCTCTTCTGCTGGACGCCGGCGAGCACCGCGTCGTCGTGCGCAAGGAAGGGTACTCGACCTACTCCGAGCGGATCGAGCTGGCGGGAGCCGAGCGGATCGAGCTCGAGGTCAAACTCGAGCCGAAGCAGGCGGATGCACCCGTGGTCATCGTGCGGGAGCCCGAAGACCCCGGGCGCAGCGTGCGTGAGCCGGACCAGGTCAGTCGTTTTGTCGGTGCCGTGGTCGACCGCTTTGGGCAGCTGGATATCGCCATCAACAACGCCGGGGTGGAGCTGAGCCATGCCAAGCTGGCGGAGGTGACCCTGGAG
>JBNKGC010000016.1:0-53602 GCA_050289625.1 Polyangiaceae bacterium
CTCCTCGGCCTTTGGCCTCGCGTGCCTCGGTTTGTGCTGCGAAGGGCGCTTGTGGGGGGGGGGCAGGGGCACGTTCGTTTTAAGGGGGGCGGCCCCGCCCCCCTCGTCGGGGGGACCCGAGCCTGTACGGTCTCGGGCGGGGGCCTTTTCGTGGGCGCGCGTGCGGCAAGCGTTTTTTGGCACTGGGTCGCTCGGGTGGACCGTTTCTCCGTCGATGTGGTCGAATGGACTCGGTGGCGCTCGACTTCGATACGGACTCACCGCGTTCCACGCGGTCGCGCCAGGAGCTGGAGAAGGCCCTGGAACGGGAGATGCGCATCGCTTCGGCGCTGCGGGAGGTCGGGCACGCGCTGGGTGCGACTCTCGATCTGGACGAGCTGCTCGAGCTGATCCTCGAAAAGCTCACGGAGCTGGTCGAGGCCGATCGCGCCGCTCTCTACCTCCTCGATGAGCGCAGCCAAGAGTTGGTCAGTCGGGTGGTGACCGGTGGTCAGATTCGCTCGGTGCGCATGAAGGTGGGCGAGGGGATTGCTGGCTCGGTCGCGCGCTCGGGGCGTGCCGTCCGCATCGAGGATGCCCACGCCGACGATCGGTTCCAAACGGAGTGGGACCTCCTCTCGGGGGAGCAGACCCGCAGCATCCTCGCCGCACCCCTGAAGAACAACGTCGGGCGCACGATTGGAGTGATCCAAGCACTCAACAAGCGCTGCGGGGAGCCCTTCACGAGCGAGGACGAGGCGACACTCACGGCGCTCAGCACCCAGGCGGCCGTGGCGATCGACAACTCCCGATTGCTCCTGTCGCTGATCCAAAAGAACAAGCAGCTGCTGGAGACGAAGGTCCAGCTCGAGCGACGCGTCCGGGACCTCGAGCTCTTGTTCGAGCTCGAGCGCGCCACCGCTCATGCCACCTCCTCGGAGGAACTCGCCGGCGCAGTGCTTGAACGTCTCGGCTTCGCCTGTGACGCGCGCGGCGCCGTGCTTCTGCTCGGCGAACCCGATTCGGAGGATTTGATCGAATACTCGCTCGATCTCGACGATCCGAAGCTTCGCACCCGCGGGCTCCGAGTCGACGAAGGTCTCTTGGGCGAAGCTTTCCGCAAGAACCAACCTTCGTCCGTAGAAGGCGCGAGCGGAATCGAGGGTGGTGAATTCGCCTTCGTCGTCGAGTCCCTGCTGGTCGAACCCCTGGAAGGTGATTCGGGCCCCCTCGGCGCTCTCGGACTCTGCAACAAGCGCGAAGGACGCCCCTTCTCGGAGGAAGATCGGTCCCTCTTGCGCCTGGTCAGCGCCAACGTCTCTACCGCCGTGCGCTTGTTCCAGACGAATCAGGCGCGCGAACGCGAAGAGCGTCTCACCAGCATCGGGCGTCTCTTGTCGCAGGTTATCCACGACTTCAAATCGCCCATGACGGTGATCAGCGGCTACGTCCAGATGATGGAAGAGTCGGACGATCCGGCGCAGCGCGCGCAGTACTCGGAGGAGATCCTGCGACAGTTCGAGACGCTCAGCTCGATGCAGCGCGAAGTGCTGTCCTTCGCGCGGGGCGAGAGCGAAGTGTTCTTGCGCCGGGTCTATCTCGACCGGTTCTTTGCTGATCTCGCGAGCCAACTGCGCCATGAGCTCGATGGGCGTAGAATCGCTCTCAGGCTCGAAGTAGAGCCGAAGCTCGTGGGGCGCTTCGACTCCGAACGCATCACGCGGGCCATGTTGAACCTCGCCCGTAACGCCATCGAGGCCATGGGGGGCCACGACGGAGAGCTGACCCTGCTCGCCTACCGGGACGCGAGCGACGTGGTGCTCGGGGTCGCCGACACCGGGCCCGGCATTCCCGAAGAGATTCGCGCCCGGCTCTTCCAGTCGTTCGTGACGGCGAACAAGGAGGGCGGCACCGGGCTCGGGCTCGCCATCGTCAAGCGCATCGTTCAGCAACACGGGGGCAGCGTGACTGTGGAAACGTCGGCTGAGGGAGCACGCTTCGAGCTCAGACTTCCAAACGCGCTCATTCCGCCGCCGCGCAAGACGACGTTGGAGCCGCCGCGTCGTGCCACGGATGGGGTCGAAGGTTTGGGGGAGTCCGGTAAGAGTCCGAGCTCGAGCAAGAACCGGGCGGCCTCGCCCAAGGCCCGCACCAAGGCATCGACGCGCCCGCAGAAGCGGCGCGTCGTACGGGAGTGACCTGGTGAAGCGTCGGGCCCCGAACAAGCGAGCTCGCCCGGAGCGGGCGCTTCCGGTGGTGGAAAATCGCCGCGCGGAGATCGAGACGTGCGCTTACTGCCCCCGGCTCTGCCGCGCGGAATGTCCCATCTCGCAGGCAGAGCCCCGGGAGAGCCTCACCCCATGGGGCAAGATGTCGTCCTTGCTCGCGGACGAGCCAGCGCCCGAATTGTCGTGGGCCTGCACCGGTTGCGGTGCCTGCACCGAGCTGTGTTTGCACAAAAATCCCGTGGCCCAGGTGTTGATCGAGGCTCGGTCTTCCCACGCTGCCGAAGGGCGAGAGCCGTCGGCGGCGCGCGAGGTTGCCAGGAGTCATCCGAGCCGCGTCATGCGCCAGGCCGCCCAAGTCGAGCGTTTGTCCCACCTGCTTGTCGACTCGACGGGTGCCACGACCGGCGTACTTCTCGGGTGCAGCTTGCTGCGAAAACCGGGTGAGGAGGTCGAACACGTCGTCCGCACCATCGCTTCCCTCGCTCAGGGTCCGGTTCGACTGCTCGAGGAGTGCTGTGGTCTCGCACCCGCGCTCGCGGGCGACGCCGCCGGGCACGCGCGGGATCGGGAACGCTCGTCGAGAGCCTTCGCCCGACTGCGCAGCATCGTCGTGGTCGATCCGGGTTGCTACCGGTTTCTCGAAGCCTTCCCCGGCGGGACGCGCCCCGAGCTGATCCCCTTCGAGGCCTGGGTAGCCCGCGAGAATCCGAGCCTCGAGTTGGTCGCCGAAGCGGACACGCGTTACGTATGGCAGGTTCCTTGCTGGGCTCGAGGAACCAGCGCCGAGCCTGCGCAGCGGGTGCTCCTCCGCCGCCTCCTCGGCGACGCCGTCGATCTCGACCCACCGCGCGGATGCAGCGGAGGTGGTGCTCTTTTGCCGCAGGTCCACCCAGAAATCTCGCGGGCGATCGCGCGCCAGCGCGCCGACGTGCTCCGCGGGAGGGAGTGCAGCCGGGTGATGATCGTCGCTGGCTGCGCCTCCAGTGCTCGTCGATTCAATCGTGCGCTCGATGGCACCGGTGCGGCGGCTCCATCGGTGCTCCTTTCCACCCTCGTGTGGCAAGGTTTGCGGCAGTGACTTCACCCGAACCATCCTCAGCGGGGCAGCCCGAGCTGCCCGCCGCGCGAGCTTCGGCCAACTCGACTGCGCAGGTTGTGCGCACCGGGCGGCGCCGCCGCCCGGTGGCCGCGCGGATCTTGTTGTCGTACGCCACCATCCTCTTCGTCTTCGTGGTGGCCGCGGGTTGGAGCCTGTGGGCGCAGCGGAGCTCCGCACGTGAGGCCGCGTTGATGCGCGACGGCTACTTGCCGCTGTCGCTCTCGCTGCGCGACTTGGTCGCCAATCAGGATACCTGGAACACACAGCTCAATCACATCACCACCGCTCGCAATCCCGCCGACAAGCGCGTTTGGTTCGAGACTGCCATCTCCATCGGGCGACCGAAGAAGCTCGCCGAGGTTCGAGCCGACATCGAGCGAGCCTTCGAAGCGGGCGACGAACACACGCGCGCGATCGGCGAGGAGCTTCGAGCGGAGGTCTCACGCATCGAGCGTTTCCTCGCCGAGGACGAGCCTCTGGTGAGTCGCCTGTTCGACAGACTGGCGCAGAAGGACGAGATCCGCGCGCAAGAGCTTCGGGACGAGCTGGTGACGCGTGGCTCTCGCGCCAAACGGCGTCTGAGCGAGCTGGAGCGGAGGGTGGAGGACAATGTCGACGCCCTCCTCGATCAAGCGCGGGACCGCGAACGTCTGGCGTTGGGGCTTCTCGGGGCCCTCGTGGTGCTCACCCTGCTCGTCGGGATCTTGATGGCTTTGTATGCGCGCCGGGTGCTGATGCCGCTTTCGGTGGTGACGGCCCGCGCGGAGGCCGTGGCGGATGGCGATCTCACTCCTCGCGAGGTTCTGCGTTCCGACGACGAATTGGGCGAACTCTCGGCGACCTTCGAGGGAATGGTCGAGGCGATCGCGCGGGCGAACACGCGTCTTCTGGCGAGCGAGCGTCTCGCCACCATTGGCAAGATGGCAGCTCACGTCACGCACGAGGTGAGGAACCCGCTTTCTTCGATCGCTTTGAATCTGGAGCTGCTCGAGGAGGAGCTTTCGGACGAAGATCAGGAAAGTCGCGCGCTGGTGCGCGCCATCAGTCGTGAGGTGGAGCGCCTCTCGGCCCTCAGCGGGCAATACCTGTCGATGACGAGGCGCCAGCATCTGGAGCTCGGCAAGAAGAACGCGGGAGATCTGGTGGAGGAAGCCTGCGACTTCATGCGGGGCGATTTGTCCCGGCATGGGGTCGAGCTCGACGTTCATGTGCAGGACGGACCGCTCGACGTTCACCTCGACGAATCCCAGTTGAAGCAGGCCCTCTTCAACTTGATCCGAAACGCGCGTGAAGCGATGCCCGACGGGGGCGCCATCGGTGTGCTCGTCCGCCCCCACCAGGAGGGCATCGAGGTCCGGGTGCAGGACGAAGGGCCGGGCATCGATCCACTGGCTGCCGAGAGTCTCTTCGACCCGTTTTTCACCACGAAACGCCACGGGACGGGGCTTGGACTGGCGGTCACGAAACAGGTGGTGGCCGGGCACGGGGGGCGCATTTGGTACGAAGCGCGAAGTCCGCGGGGTTCGTGCTTTTGCATCGTCCTTCCCAAGACCCCCCCAGCGGTCGGTCTCGAGGAAGAGTTCGAATCGACGCACGCCGACACGTCCTCTCCGAAGAGGACCCCGCCGGACGCGCCAGCAGGGTACAGTCCCGCGTCATGACCATCCCCCTGGTTCTGTCCACTCGAAACCGCGGCAAGGTACGAGAGCTCGTCGTCTTGCTCAACGAACCCCGCATCACCCTTCTGGGAATGGACGAAGTTCTGCCGAAGGAATTCGCCGTCGACGAGTGCGGAGCGACATTCGCGGAGAACGCACGTCTGAAAGCAGTTGCGGTGGCGGCGGCGACAGGCAAACCCGCGCTGGCCGATGACAGTGGTCTGGAGGTGGACTGCCTCGGGGGTCATCCTGGTGTTCGTTCGGCTCGCTATGCCGGTGACGGCGCGACCGATGCGCGAAACAACGCCCTCTTGCTCGAGGAGCTCCAAGTGCGCGGGGACGAGGCGCGCAAGGCTCGCTTCGTTTGTGCACTCTCGTTCGCAATCCCCACGTCGGTAAATTGCGCCGAAGAGCAGCTTCGCGCGCGCGGGACGTGCGAAGGACGTATCGTCTCTGCTCCACGTGGCGAAGGCGGCTTCGGCTACGACCCACTCTTCGAAGCCAAAGCCTTTCCCGGGCGGACCCTCGCTGAGCTCACGGCGGAGGAGAAGAACCAAATCAGCCATCGGGCCGCGGCTGTTCGCGGGATCCGGCGCACTCTTCTGGGTTGGCTGGAAGCCGAGTTGCGAACGTTGCGCTGACAGCGGACGGGCGCTGAAAAGTGCCCCGTTCGCGCCCAATCGGAGCGCTCATCGAGGCCTGTTGCCTTCCCGGAAAGAGTCGCTTTCATCGTTGTCTGATGCCGCCACGGCCACACGTTTGACCCTGCGCGTCGCACCGTGGTAAGCGAGCGCCGCTTTCGCGTAGGAGTGCAGCACTACTGGAAATCAGCTGGTCGCTACTCAACGGTTGGACTCGAGCTCGCGTTCAGCGTGCTCGTGGGGCTTTTCATCGGGCAGTGGCTGGACGAAAAGCTAGAGACTGGAGGGTGGCTCACGGCTGTCGGACTCAGTTTCGGCGTCGCCGCCGGTGTGCGCTTCGTTTGGCGCGCACTCGAGCAAGCCAACCGCGAAGCGGAAGAGGCGGATCGCAAGGACCGCGAAGCGCGAAGAAAGTACTTCGATGACCACGACGACTCACGATGACCCCGCGATGCGACGCGCCTACGGCGCGGTGCTCCTCGTGGGGATTGCACTCGCGACGTGCACCAGCGCGTTCGTTTCGGTGCAGTTCGGGGCGAGCGTCGTCGTCGGTGCGATCGTGGCTACCGCCAACCTGTGGGTGCTGTCGCGAGCGGTGCGCAACCTGCTCGCTCCCGCCGGGAACAAGCTGCCCTGGTCGGCGGTCGCGGTCGCAAAGTTTTTCGTGCTCCTCGCGCTGAGCTACGGCCTCGTGAAGTGCGGCGCCGTTCTTCCCCTCGGACTTGCCGTTGGTTTCGGCGCGTTACCTTTCGGAATTCTGCTTTCCGGCACCTTTGCCCTGAGCGGGGGTGAGGAGACCGATCATGCCTGATCATTCGAGCTGGCTGACCATCGCGCTTGCGCACATCAAAGACACCCTCGATCACAACGCCCATCTCATCGGAGCGACTTTCGTCGGGGGTGAGAAGGCGACCTGGCAGAGCTTCGAGCCCATTTTCGCATCGCTCCTGACTCTGGTCATCGTGGTGGTCTTTGGCGTCGTCGTTCGCAGCAAGCTCGTGGGCGATAGTGCAGTCGTTCCGGAGGAGCGCCTCTCGTTGCGCACCTTCGCCGAGGCGTTTCTCGAGTACTTCTACGATCTGGCCAAGAGCGTGATGGGGCCGGAGCGGGCCAAGAAGTACTTCCCGATTATTGCCGGGTCCGCCATGTTCGTCTTCTTCTCGAACATCATGGCTCTTGTCCCCGGCATGCCCGTGGCGACGAGTAACTTGAACATCACGATGGGCTCGGCCGTCGTCGTGTTCATCCTGTTCAACTTCTACGGCCTCAAGGAAAACGGCTGGGGCTACATCAAGCACTTGATGGGGCCCGCGTGGTACCTGGCGCCGCTCATCTTCATCATCGAAGTCATCTCGCTGATCGTTCGGCCCATCACGTTGGCAGTTCGTCTCATGCTCAACATGGCGGTCGACCATCTCATCCTGAGTATCTTCCTGGGATTGGTCGCGGTGCTCATCCCCCTCCCGGTGATGCTGCTCGGCTGCTTGGTCGTCGTGGTGCAGACCCTGGTTTTCACGCTCTTGACCTGCATCTACATCTCGCTTGCCACGGAGCACGAGGCCCACTGAGCCGTCCGCCGGGCCGAGCGTGAATTTCCCGGGGCAGGGAGAGCCCATTCCCCCGGGGAGCGACCCTCCCACCACTAGTTTTTGCGTCCCCCGCGTCGAATGCGGTGGTCGCTCATGCGAAAAGGCGGTAACGCCTCGCCCCGCAGAGAAGTCGAAATAAGGAGACCCTCGTAACATGTCCAAGAAGAAGCTGGCGCTTGCCTCTGCTGCCGTCACCACCCTTGCTTCCACCCAGGCGTTCGCCCAGGAAGCCGTCGCGGGTGCTTCCAACGCTTTCGATGCCCAGTCGATGGCCGCCATTGGTGCGGGTATCGCCATCGGCCTCGCCGTTCTCGGTGGTGCCACTGGTCAGGGCCGCGCTGCTGCTGCTGCGCTCGAGGGCATCAGCCGTAACCCCGGCGCTGCGGGCCGCATTCAGACCCCGATGATTCTCGGTCTGGCGCTCATCGAGTCGCTGGTTCTGTTCGCGTTCGTCATCGCGTTCCTCCTCCAGGGCAAGATCGTCTGATCGCCTCGGGGCGAGGCTCCCGGAGCCCAATGACGTGAGCGCGGGCTCGAACGCTTTGCGTTCGGGCCCGGTCGCGCTTTGTCTGGCCTTCGGGAGGCGTTTGGGAACCCGCTACCCGCTGCTGAGGACGAGAGCTCGGTTTCGACGTGATGAAAGGTCCCCGGCGGCGGTAGACTCCGGTCGGTGGCGTACCTGATCTTGAGTCTGGATGGAGGTGGGATCCGCGGGGTGCTGAGCGCCAAGCTGCTCGAGCGCCTGAACGCCATGAAGGAGTTCCTGCCCGAAGTGAAGCTCTTCGCAGGCGCCTCGACGGGGGGGATCTTGGCCCTGAGCCTTGCGCGGGGTGTTTCCCCCACCGACATGGTGCGGATGTACCGCGAGCAGGCAGCGCAGATCTTCGGGTCGCGCGATGCTCTCGACGCCCTCACGGGCAGGGCCGATGAGCTGTTTCGGGCCGACTACGACAACCGCAAGGGCCTCCGGCGCGCTCTTTCGCCGTACTTCGGCGAAGGGAGGCTGGCCGATCTCGAAAGGCGCGTGCTCGTCGCGACGGTCGATCTTTCCGCGCCGCGGGACACGGGACCTGGTGCGCGTTGGAAGGCGAAGTTTCTCCACAACTACCCCGGGGAAACTAGCGATGGGGATGTAACCCTGATGGATGCAGCGCTGCGCACGACGGCGGCGCCGACCTACTTCCCGTCCCATCAGGGATTCGTGGATGGTGGCCTCGTCGCGAACAACCCCTCGATGTGTGCCGTAGCCAAGGCGATCAAGGAAGGGGTGCTCCTGGAGGAGATCGTCCTGCTTTCCGTGGGCACCGGGGAAAGCCCGCGCTCCGTCGAAGGCGAGCGAGTCGATTGGGGAAAGACACAGTGGGCTACCAACGTCCTCGATCTGGTGTTCGACTGCGGGCTTGGAGTTGGTGATTACCAGTGCCAGCAGCTCCTCGGTGATCGCTATCGACGCATCCAGATCGACTACGAGGAGCCCATCGCTCTCGATGCCATCGATCGAGTAGACGACCTCATCGAAGTTGCCGAGGCCGCGCGACTCGAGCCTTTCCGCGACTGGTTGCGGCGCATGCTCGGCTCCGACTCGATCGTCGCTTGAAGCGAATCGGTGAGCCCTTTCGGGCTCAGCGCGTCGACCCCTCGCGCTCCCACCCCGACTACGTCCGCGTCGCGCGCTACGACTGCGTTTTCAGCGATGGTGGAAGTAATGCCCTCGAGCCCGCAAGCCGAAAGCACTCCGCGCCCATAGAATCTTCGAAAACCACGTACTCGTCCGAGCTTGCTCCGCACCGTAGCGATGCTGTCTGAAGTGTGTTGCCGGAGACCGTGGCCGTGTGCCCCTTCTTCAAGGGGTGCACGCTGATGCTGTCGATGTTACTTCCGTCGAGTCGACGGATCTCCACGGTCACTTTTCCGGAGTGGTGTTTTCGAGGACAACTCCAGCGAGGGTTCCTTCGGCGGCGCCTTCTACGTTGAAAACGGCCCCTGCCGCGGCGACTGGTGGTTTGACGGCAGCGGGTCTTACTGGTGCGGGAACCGGTTTACGGGCAATCACGGTGCGGGACGCGGCGGCGCGCTCAGCATCTATCCGAGGCGCACCACGATCGAGAACTAGACGGGCACGGAGCGGGGCAGCACCTGCGACCTCGGCGCCATCGAAATGCCCTGAATCCCGGCGATTTTCGGGCCCTCTTGGTTGTTCGGGTCGTGAACACCTGGGGACGATGGACCGCGGCCTAGCCAAAATCGTTGCTACGATGGGCCCATGCTTCTCCTTCGCTCCTCGCTGCTCGTCCTGTCGCTCTCGCTTCTGACCTTCGCTTGCGGAGGCAGTGCGATTGATTCCTCCGGTGACGTGGGCCCCGGCACCGGAGGAAGCGGCGCGGGCGGAACCGGCAGTGGCGCTACCGGAGCTGGTGGTGGTTCCGGGGGGACCGGCAGCGGCGCCACGGGAGCTGGCGGTGGCTCGGGCGCGACCGGCAGCGGTGCTACGGGGGCCGGGGCTGGCTCGGGCGCAGGGGGGGGCCAGGGTGACGAATGCAGCAGCTTCGACGATGACGCCGAGCAAACGATGGAAGTCGTGATCACCAACCAGACGTCGCAGACGCTCTATGTGGGTCCGTTCGAACAGTCGTGCGGTCCCGCGCCGCTCTTCTCGGTTCACCAAGAGGGGCGGATCGTCGAGTACTTCGACAGCTACTGTAGCGCGTCGTGTGCCCAGGTGAGAGATGACGGCTTCTTGGCATGCCCCGCGATCTGCCTGTTTCCTGGCACGATCGAGCTCGAACCGGGTGCGTCGTACGTGATTCGATGGAGCGGCCTCGTGCACGAAGAGCGGACGTTGCCGGCCGTTTGCTCGGAGAACGAGTTTGGACCGGAAGGGGACTACGCCTGCTATCGACGCGCTCAGATCACGCCGGGATTCTACACGTTCTCGGCCCGCGCCGGGACCGAACTCGACTGTGCGGGTTCCGCTGATCCCACGTGCGGCGCGTGTGAACCCCAAGGTGAAGGTGCATGCGTCCACACGGGTCCGATCGCCGCCGGTGACGTGTTGACAGCGGAGACGTTGGTCGAGGTCGGCGTGGGTGATCCAGGCATGCCCGACGGAGAGGTCGATCCGGTCGAGATCGTGTTCACTGAGTGAGCGCGTCCGCCGGCGGGGGGGGGCATTCGAAAATCACCGTGTCCGGACCCTGGGCGCGACTGTAGGCGATCTGTGGCCCCGTCAGCGCGACGTCGTAGATCCGAAACTCGTCGAGGCTGCCCTTGAAGTTGGGGTCGGCTTCGAAAAGGGATCGTCCGAGATAGCCGTTTGCGTCGTTGACGTTGGTCAGGCTGCTCGTGAATGCGACGCCGCTCTCGAAGGTACCGTCGACGTAGAGGCTGAAGGCGCCATCCGTTTCGTTGGCGACGAGCACGATGTGGTGCTGAACGCCGGTAGCGATCACGCTCGTCGCTTCGGTTTCGACCTCGTTGGCGTTGCCAGTGAGCGAAAATCCGCCGCCCGGCCCCTCGCTGCAGTTCGCTTCGTCAGGGCCCGGGACGCCGCAGCCGCGGTCGCCTGGATCCGTCTTGGTCGGCTCGTCCGGGCACAGGTCGTTGCAATCGGCAGTCAGATCACCATGCCGTGTCGCCGTCACGCTTCCACAGCCGCACTCCGGTGCCATGACCCGTTCGAGTGGCTGCGCCGCGTCAACCGGCGGTTGGGTGACAGTGCTATGTTGACTATTGGTGCGGCGAAGAGACCTGGTGCGGGGTCTCGCTTCCGCGCTCGTTTGGCCCGCCATCGGGCGAGCCTCTGAGACGGGCGCAGGAGTGCGTGGGCCTCGGGAGGACAAACCGGTTCGTTACGAGCCCCTGGGGCGGGGGCTCTACGTGAGCGGTGTCACCGTTGACGAGGGGGAGCGCCTGGAGCCGATCGCGCGCCGTGCGGAGCAGGTGGGCATCCGCACCTTGGTCGTGGACCTGTGGCGGCCGAGCGACAACTACGCAAGAGCCATTCGAAAGCTCCAAGATCGGGGCTTTCTGTACGTACCCCGCATCGTGGTGTTCCCGTCGGGAGGCACCGAAGCGCAGGTCCGCAGCCACTACTACTGGGAGCTCAAGTGGAAGCTCGTCGAGTACACGCTGGGGCTCGGAGGCGAATGGGTTCAACTCGACTACATTCGCTATCACCCGAGCGTGGGGCCTCGTCGGCAGAACGCCCTCGACATTCGGGAGGTGATTCGCTTTTTCCGCAAGAGAGTTCACGAGCACGGCGCTCGTCTGCAAGTCGACGTTTTCGGCGAGGTGGCGAAGCGTCCGAGCTTGCGCATCGGTCAAGATCTGTCGCTCTTTGCCCCCGAGATCGACGGGGTCTGCCCGATGACCTACCCGTCCCACTTCAAGCCCTACGACTCGGCTTGGAAGCAGCCCTACGAGACGGTGTACGAGGCGCTAGCCGCTGCGAAGCGGCAGATCGACTCGCACTCTCTACGCATGGATCCTTACATCGAGATGTTCCACTACAAGCATCCGATGCCCGAACCGGATCGCGCCGAGTACATCCGCGCGCAGATGCGCGCGGTGAACTTGGCGGGTGCCGACGGCTGGTACGCCTGGAGCGCCACCAACCGCTACGAGCTGCTCTTCGACATCCTGGAACGCTATGGGGACTACGCCGAAGCGTGAGCGGGGTATGGGACCACCGCGCGGCGAGGACACTCTCAGGGCTTCGGGATCTTCAGAGTCGCCGTCACCATGAGACTCCCGCTGAGGGCATAGAGCGCCGAAAGCGGATGCCACACCCAACCGAGCTTCACGCTGCCGAGCCAGAGCGAGTCGTGGACGGCCCCGGCTGAATACGCGGCGGCCAGAAGCGCCACGAGAAGCAAGCTGGAGGGGATCGGGGTGCCCTCGAAGTGACTGACTTTGCCGGAGTCGGTCATCAGGTCGGTCGACGTCACGTTGAAGCGCGCGAGACGCCCGATGCCGCACGCCACGAAGTAGATCAGAAGGAGCATGTCCCATCCGCCGCGCATGCCGAGGACGTAGCCCACGACCGCTGGTGCTACGCCGAAGGACACGATGTCGGCGAGAGAATCGAGATCGGCTCCGTAGGGGGACCCGCGACGGGTCTTCCGAGCGACGTAGCCATCGAGAACGTCGAAGACCAGCGCAATCGGGAGCAGCGCGAGTGCGAGCCACATGTCCGTCGGATCGCGTGTCTCCGAGTATTGAACGCAGAGCAGCACCGCTCCCATGCCCGCAGCGCCGTTGCCCAAGGTCAGAAAGTCCGCGGGGCCAAAGGAGCGGAGCAGGCTGAGTCGTCGCGGCCGGTTCATCCGGAAAGGTTGTTACCATTGGGGGGCGCGGTCGGTACAGGCATACCGTCGGCTTGCGCCTTCCCGGAAGCGCAATGCCGCGGTTCTGGCTCGTCCGGTCCGCATGGTGGTCGAGGCGAGGCGTTCGGGGAGCCACGTCATCGTCGCTCCCCGCACGCCTGTCGTCGGAGGACTTCGCGCTTCTACTTTCGCTCGACGAAGTGCGGCTCGGCCGCGAGCGAACGACACCGCCCGCGCCGCGCTCCAGGTGGGCGCCAACGTGTCATGCCCAGGTAGTGATACCTGCCGCTCAGCGTGTTGAACTCGCGACGGAGCCCCTCCCCGAGTGTGGGGCATGGGGTCTCTACGCCGTGAACGGGTCGCTGGCGCGTCTCCGGTAAAGGAGGCACGGGCCGAGGAGTGCCCGCCCGTAGTCAGGGTGAGCTTGGACGTCGTGCCACGCGTTTGGCCGCCGAGTCGCCGAAGCGGCCCCTACGGCTTGGCCCAGTCGCATCCCGTCTGGAGGGAGCAGGTTCCCTCGGAGGCGAAGGCGGAGCACGCAAGGGCGTCGCCATCGCAGTCTTCTTGCCACGTGCATCCGGTTTGATCAGTGCAGGAGGAGCGGTCGTCGAGGCCATAGCAGCTGGTTGGGAAGCCCTGGCAGACGGAGCCAGTCCAGTAGCAGCCGTCTTGGTATTCGCAGGTCAGGCCGTCGAAGTAGAGGTCACAATCCCACGCGGTCCCGCTGCAGGTGGCCGTCTCGTAGCAACCGACGGTGGCTGAACATTCGAAGGGCGAGAGGAGCAGGCAAGGCGTTGGCCAACCCTCGCAAAGGCCGGCGGCTTCGGCGGGGGCCAGCTGGAACTTCGAGACCTTGAGCTACGAAGGAGAAATCGAAAACTTCGTGGTGTTCTACGATTTCAGTTATCCGCTTTGAGGCAGGGACCCCGGAGCGTAGTCCGCGAAGCGAACTGCGGAGGGCCCTGTCAGAAGACGCGCCGGTGCGTTCAGGGTGGGAGGGCCGTCAAAAGACTCCGTCCGCCCAACAGGGTCGTGACGATCAGAACCAGAAGGCCGAGCGCGTTCTGCGTCCGGGAATTCCGATAGCGTCCAAGCCGGCTCGTGTTCATTTCCCAGAGCAAGAATGCGGCCGCGATCGGGAGAAGGAGCCCGTTGGCGATCTGCGCGAACAAGATGACCGGAACGGGCTCGAAACCCAACGTGGCAATGACGGTGCCCACGCCGAGGACGCCCATCCACACCAGGCGGAAGCTCCAGGACTTCGGTTGCGGGTCGAGACCGAGGACACCGCCGAGGGCGTAAGATGCCGAAAGCGGCGCCGTGAGCGCGGAGGAGACACTGGCGGCGACGAGCCCTACGCCCATGAAATACTGCGCCGTGTCTCCAAACAGGGGTTCCAGAGAGCGGGCGACCTCTTCGGCTTCACGCAGGGTCGCTCCTGAGCCAAAGAAGGCCGCCGCGGCGGTGGAAATGACGGCGATGGTGACCATGCCACCCAACGGGATGGAAAGGTAGATGTCTCGACGGGCCAGGGGCAGCTGCTCGGGACGCTGCCACCTCTGCGTGACGCTCTGGCTGTGTAGGAACAAGTTGTACGGCACCACGGTGGTGCCGATGAGGGCGATCACCGTGAGCTCGGCACCCTCTGGAATGCTGGGCACGAGCAGCCCATGGACGAATGCGGCTCGATCGGGGCGAGCGATCACGAACGTCACCAGGAAGGCCAGGCTCATCAGAAGAACCAGGCCGATGAGCACTCTTTCAATAGTGCGATAGCTGCCCCGCCAGAGGAGGGTGAAAGCCACGGCGGCGATGAGAAGAGGCCACGGGTCGAGCTTCCAATCAGCGAGCTCGGGGGCAGCGGGAATCAGGGCTTCGAGCCCCATGCTCGCACCGGCGAGGTTCCCCCCCTGGTAGGCCGAGTTGCCGATTGCGATGGCGCTCACCACGAGGACGATGGCTGGCGTGCGAGCCACTGGACGTCGGAACGTTTGCCGGACGTTGTCCCCGAGCCCCTGACCGGTGACGATGCCGAGTCGCGCCGCCATCTCCTGAAGAACCACGCTGACCACCACGGCCAGCAGCAATGACCAGAGGAGGGTGTAGCCGAAGCGAGCACCGGTCACGCTCGCGGTGATCACGGTGCCGGGACCGATGAAGGCGGCCGTCACCATCGTGGCCGGTCCGATGCTCAGGTCCCTGCTCCAGGACCGAGCCCCTGGGTTCCGAGAGTTGCTCCCTCGCTTCACCGTCCGACCCCCTGGTGGATGTTACCAGGTGAGACCCGGACCACATTGAAGCGAGCAACACGGGTTCCAAACACCCGTGGGGCGCAGAACGGCGGAGAGCGACGGGTGCAGGGGTTGCCGCCGCAAGACCGAGTCGCTCAGCACTCGTCGTAAACGTACCCAGCGCTGCCTGCGGGCCGCACCTGGAGATCTCGTCGAACGATGGAGAGTTCGGGAAAGTCGGAGCACCCCGCCGCAAAGTCCTGATCGCGGTACTCGATCACGAAGACGAGGCTTCCGTAGACTTCCTGGTAGTCGGTGCACTCATGGTTGCGATTGCATTCCTCTGCCACCGCGAAGTCGGTGCCCATCTCCTCGGCGCGCGAGAGGACTTCCGTCGAGTTCTTCTGCCCCGAGGCCAGTCCTGCTTCGTGGGCGGCAGAGGAAAGGAGGGCCATGAAAGCGACGTTGTCGTCTTGGCTGAGCCGCCCGCCCGACCGACTGTATGTGTCCAGATTGTCGACTTCGACGGCGTCGTATCCCGCGCTGGCACATCCTCGAATGAAGCCGCCGATGACTTCCGCCAGGGCTTCGCGGTTTCCTTGGGTGCTCGTGTCGAGGAGCATCTCGTCCCAGTCTGGATCGATGACGGGATTGCCCTTGCCGTCACGCAAGATCAGCTGCGGGTGTTCATTCAGCCACCACGACTCCTCGTCGGGCTGCACCTGAAAGCCGTTGACGTAGCAAATGTTGTAGATGCCGGGGGCGGGCGGGTCATTTCGGTCGCGGCTCACGACGACGACTCCGGCGGGGGGCGGATAAGCTCCGCCGATTTGGTAATCGAACGGGCCATTTCCGGGGGGCAGAAGCACACTCCCGGGCGAGCCACCCGATCCTTCGCCCCCCATGCCTCCGGTGCTCGTGGAGCCCGAGACGACGCCACCGGCGGCGCCGCCCGACGAGGCGCCCCCTTCGGAGCCGTCCGCTTCGCCGGCTCCACCATTCGAGTCGTTTCCACCGCAGCCGGCCAGCACTGACGCAGCAAGCAAGAGGGAGCTCATCCAGCAAACGTTCCTATGGAGTCTTCTGTTGATCACGGATGCTCGGCTCGGGACTATCGTAGACGACACGGGACAGCCCTTCTAGCATTTGAACCAGCTCCAGGCGCTCGGCACTCACAACAGCTATCACGTCGAACCTGAAGACAACGTCCCGTCGGAGTGGCCATACTCCCTTGCTCCGCTTACCGAGCAGCTCGAGGACCAAGGCGTCCGGGCGCTGGAGCTCGATCTCCACCTCGACGAGGAGTCGGAGCGCTGGGACGTGTTTCATCTCCCGGCGGTCGACGACGAGCCACGGCGCGCCGTTCCCCAGTCTGGTCTGCGACGATCCGGACAACTGACGCGAGTCGTCCACGCGGCAAGCGAGGGATGAGCCGGCCAACATGGGGCATGCGGCGCATACCTCGCCCGCTTCCGTGGACCCCTCGAGAACGGAGACTTTACACGCGCTCTCTCTCCATCACGCTCCAAGCGGGGCATGTCTCGACCAAGTGGGGGGCACTACGCGTGGAGCCGGGAGGAGCGTCCCCGGCACCGCCCAGCGAGGACCGTCTTTCGTCTGTTTCTCTGGGCGGTCCTCGGGTTCGTGCTTGTGTATTGGGTGGGTGCGAACGCGGCCCTCTCCACTTCCGCGATCCGCGACCTGGTAGCGACGAGCGGGGTGGTCGACATCCAGTACGGAAGCGCTTGGACGGTGCTTCCGGGGCGCGTTCACCTGACCGATCTTCGGCTGCGGGTTGCCGACAGCAATGTCGAACTCACCGTCGATGCGGATCGGGTCGATGCCAAGCTCGATCTGCCCGCGTTCTTGAAGCAAACGGTGCACCTCGATGAAGCGAAAGTGAAGAACGTCCGCTTTCGATTCCGTCCCAGGCTCGACAGCATCGCGGGCAGGGAAAATATCGTGGCTGCCTACCCTCCGATCCGCGGCATGCCCGATCCGCCGATGAGACCGCGGATAGTCGAGCCGGTCGACATCTCCAAGCTCTGGACGATTCATCTGGAGAACATCGAGGCCAGCGTCGCTGAGCTGTGGATCGTCGAGTTGCGCTACGAGGGTCACGGTCATCTCGCAGGCGGTATGTTCCTCGAGCCCCTGCGCCAGCTCGCGGTCGACCCGTCGGAGGTGAATTTGAACGGTGGACGGGTGCAGGTAGCCGGAACCGACTTCGCCGAGCCCATCACGCTCGAGGCACGAGGTGAGGTGGCTGAAATGTCCTTGGAAGGGGACGCTGACGTGGTGCCTCAGTTTCGCGGGGGGATCGACGTGGATGCGGAACTGATCGGGGTTGACTACCTCGGAGCATACTTTCCGAACCTTCGGGGTGCGTTCGCCGGGGGAGCAGGCTCGCTCCATGTCGACGGCGGGATCGACGAGGGTGCCCTCCAGCCCGGGACACGCTTCGAGTTCGAAACCAGCCACCTCGTCGGGCGAACCAAGCGCTATGAGCTCGAGGGAGGACTGCACCTCAAGGGGGTGGTCGCGGGCGATGCGCCGGAAGGGCGCACGATTCTGACCGTGCGCTCTCATCGATTGCATCTGGAGCGCCATAGTAGGTCCCGTGACGACCCTCGGGGTCCTCGAGCGACCGAGTTGAGAGCTCGCATTCGTTTCGAGGGGCGCAGGCCCTTTGGCGGGCTTCACCTGCACGACGCCGAGCTCGACATGACGGAGATCTTGCTCGAGGACGCACGCTGGCTGAATGGTCCGTTGGGCTCCCGTGCCCTCGAGTTCACCGCGGGCCGTGCCAGCAGCGCGGCGCAAGTGACGATCGATGCGGAGCGCCGTGTGGTCGGCAACTTCAGCGCGCGGTTCCGCGCGCTGACGCTGAAGTTCCCAGCCCTCGCGGCTGCGATGAACGGGCATCTCGGGGGGCATCTCGACTACTCCCTCCCGAAGGAGCGTGGCCGGCTGGAAGATCTGACGCTCGATCTCGACTACGCCTCGATTAGCGATGGCGAGGTAAAAACGTCGTACTCGGGCGCGCTCACGTCTCCCCGAATCGATATCGAAGGTCTACCCCCGCGGAAACTCGAGGGTTCGGGCGTGATGATGGGTGGTGACGTTCGCCGCCTCTTTCCCCTGGTCCTCGACACCGCCTTGGAGGAGCGCTTGGCGGGAGCCATCGTGGGAGACGGACGAACCCGCATTCCGCTGACCTTCAACCATCAACAAGCGAGCAGTTCGATGGTCGTGAAGGACGCAAGGAGCGGCCGTTTGGGACTCGAAGCCACGATCGGCCTGCTCCCAGGTGGTGCGTGGGGTGCCATCCTCGTCGAGGGACGGATCTTCAACGTTGGCGTACGTCTCGAAAACGGTGAGAGCTTTGGCAAGCTGTTCGCCAGCACGAGTTGGTACGACGAGCAGGCGCAGCGGGTCCTCGAGCGAGCTCGTGCCGCCGAGCGCACCGCGCAACCCGAGCGGAACGAGGAGTAGTCCGCGTGCGCTCCTGCGGGGCCGTGGACGTCGGAGAGGGTACCGACGTTCGGCCGCGGATAGGAAGATCTCCGCGGCCTCTTCGCTCCGTGCGGAAGTGTCTCGGGCAGTGTCCCGCGATGAGATCCCTCGTCTACCGAACGCAAGTGATTTCCGCTGTCGACGACCGCCCGTGAGCTCCGCACTCGGGCGAGGGCGACACAACTGGTGCGCGCCGCAACGTCGTGCCGCCGCCTGGCCTTCGGATTCGTTCGGCCGTTGTGTAGTTGGGTCGATGAAGCAGGGTGAGGGGCAGAAAGGAGGGTCGAGGTGGTTTGGGACCGCGATCTCTCTGCTCATTTTCGGCGCATTCGTTCTGCTTTACATCGTGCGCGACCGAGACACGACGAGGCAGGCGATCGAGCGAAATCAGCGAGTGCTCGCAGCCGCGCGGGACGCTCTCCAGCAGTCGATGGGTGACGTTGCTCGGGCGCGGGTAGTCGTCAGGACCCACCACCCCGCATGCCACGATGGGATTCGCATCGAGATCCCCACGGAGAACCCGACGCACGAGGCGAGCGTCGTGACTCGTCGAGATCGCGAGCCTCAAACGTACTGCATCGACTACGACGCGCTCCTCCAATCGGTTCCGCGCGCGGACGAAGCCTTCGACAAGGTTCTTCTCGTCGAAGGCAAGGCTCGGATCCTGGAGCAGTCCGGGCAGGAGGAAGTCCCGAGCCTGACCTCGCTTCGGTCTCTTTCGTTGGTCGACGACGGGAAGGAGAGGCCAGTGGAGCTCGATAAGGTAGGCCCGATCGCGACGGTTCATCTCGGAGACGGGACCCCTTTTAGTTTGTCGTGCCAGCCGGTGACTAGCGTCGTCGACGGAGACGCGGATGGCGCAGACTCGGCCGCGGCGACACTCCACCTGTGCGGTCTGGTTCGAGAACAGCGGATGCACATGCGGTTGCTCTTCCTTCCGGCGACCGTGCTGTTCGTGCTCAGCCTGCTCTTGGCTCTGACGTTGTTGGTTCCGCCGTTCGCCAAAATTCGCCTGCTCTCTCCCACCGAGCGGATTCGGTTCGCGGATGTCTTCGCCGCGGGCGCATGCACCCTGCTCGGACTCGTGCTCCTCACCACGGCGGGTCAGGGTTTTTTTGCCTATTCTCAGCTCACCGCCTTTAGCGATGGCCAGCTCCGGAAGCTCTCGCAGCTCATCGTCACCGACCTCGACGAGGAGCTGAACGCGGCCCGTCGGCAACTTCGGGCACTCGACTCGCTCGCGTTCTCTCCGGACGAAGTCGAGGGGGTTCGTCACCCGCGCGCAAGCGAGCGTTCGATCTACCCCTACGAGGCGGTTTCCTGGGCGGACGCGGCTGGGGTACAGCGCATCAAGCTGTCGGTTCTCGACGACTCCCACCTGCTCGATCTGGCGGGGAGACAGTACTTTCGCCAGGCGCTCGGAAGCCCCCACGACGTGGTGATCGTCGATTCCGTGCGCACCCTTTCGACAGGTCGAACCCGAACCATCCTCGCCCAGGCAGCAGCTGCTCCGAGGTCGAACGGGGCGGCTGCTCCGAAGGCACCAGGAGTTCTCCTTCTTTCCGCCGAGCTCCGCAGTCTAACTCGACCGGAGCTACCGGACGGGATGGGCTTCGCCGTAGTCGACGAGACGGGCAACGTCCTGTTCCACTCGGACCCTTTGCTCTCGAACAGCCACAATCTCCTGACGGAAAGCGACGAGAATCAGCGTCTCCGCGAGCTCTTGGAGGGGGCCGATGATGCGTCGAGGACCGGACTGACCGAGGACCTTTCCTACTGGGGTACGGAGCACCGCGCATTCGTTAAGCCGATCCCGCTCCCCTGGTCTTCGTCGCGGCTTTCTCTCGTGGTTTTCGAAGAGACCGCCCCCTTGCGAAGAGTCGTGCTGCGAGGGTTCATGCGGGGACTCTGTTGGGGAACGCTGTACGCCGCGGTTTGGCTCGGACTGGTGCTCCTCTTGTCGACGTTTTGGCGGCCACGACTCGGTTCGTTCTGGCCTGAGTCCGACTCCAAGTTGGCCTACGCGGAACTCTTCCTGGTGTTCGTTTGCTTGATGGGGACCGCCATATGGCTGCGCTCCGGGGGGCCGCTTCCAGACGGCCTGTCCGTCGTTCCCGCAGAACTATACGTGTGTGTCGTTCCGGTTCTGGTTGCAGTTTTTTCGTGGCTGCGCTTCTGGCATGGCAGGCGTCGTGCACCCCGCCGCAACGGCAACGCGGCAGAGTTTGCCGCTCGGTGCGACGACTCGGGCTCTTGGCGAGCCTACTCGTGGGCGGCGGTCGCTCTGTGGTTGCTCTGTGCGGTGATTCCCCCTTACGTCCTCGCGAGCGGCACCACCGAGGCTGAGGCTCGGCGATTCGCGAAACACCAGAGCTCCGTCTATTTTGGGCTAGTGACGGCACGGACGGAGGAGCTTGCCTCCGAACGCGTTCGAGCGGAGTTCGCCACGAAGGACCGCCCCACCGTGTACATTCCGACCGAGTACGAGGGACCCTCCGTCGACGCCTTTGCTGCGGAGCTCGGATTCGCTGGAACCGGGTTCGAGACCAAGCTGCTCGATGCCCTCCGCTTCCGTCCGGCTGACGAGTTGCGCGCCGACGGTGCACCACGCCTATTCTGGCTCTTTGTGGTGTTCTTCGTAATCGCGATCCTAGGATGTGTTCGTCTGATCGTGCACTGGTCCGCGAAAACTCTGCTGCTCCGGGGCATCGAGGCTGTTCGGGATCGCTCGCCCGGGGAAGTCTTGCGGGCGAAGGTCAATTCCTGGTGTGTGGTGGCATCACCGCGCGGGTTCGACTCGCTACGCCGCTCGAGCCCCGTCGAGAACGTCGCGGGGGGGCCCCACGTCCTGTGGTGGCCAGTTTCGGGTCCCATTGAGGGATTCCTCGAACGACTCGAGATCTGGGCTGAGAAAGGCGAGCCTTGTATTGTCGTTGCTTGTCAGGTTCCCTGGGGAGCGTTGCGCAGCCTCGAGGCCGAAGGGCGCGTGTCCTCGGAGGGGCTCCAACGTTGGACCTCACTGCTCAGCGGTTTTTACCTCGTCTTCTCGAGGCCCGATCGCCCCTCACCGACGGACGCTCAGGCCGTAGCCGAGAGGCTTTGCGGCGCAAATTCGGCAACGCAAGGCGGACCACGCGCGGCCGCTTCCGACGTCGAGTGGCTCACTCGCGAGTTCTGCGCGGACCGCCAGGTGTTCGAGGTCTGTCGTGAGAGTTTGTCTCCCGGATCACTTGCAGCCGGCGATCACCAGGAGATGAGGCGACGCGTTCGGGATGCCGCCTGGGGGTACTATCTCGAGCTCTGGAACTCGTGCTCGAAGGTCGAGCAACTCACCTTGGTTCAGCTCTCCGAGGAGGGCTTCGTCAACGACCAGCGGCGTGAGGTCGTTCGAGTTCTCCTGGCTCGTGGCCTCTTGGTGCGCAGGCCCATGTTGTCGCCGCTGAACGACAGCTTCGCTTCGTTTTGTCGCGCTCAAGGCGTGGAGGTCGGGGTGCGCTCCTGGGAGGCCGCTCCGTCGGGCCTTTCCTGGCAGCACTTGAGAGCACCGGCCATCGTGCTCTTCGCCTGCACGGCTTACGTTCTGTACTTCACCCAAAGGGCGTTCATCGATTCCACTCTGATGTTCGCGACGACCCTCGCAGCTCTCCTGCCTCAGCTTGGTCGCCTCGTACAGGTCGAAAGTCCGTGGCTGCGCGTTCAGAAAAATTCGGAGGAACCCAGCCGACCGGCGTAGAGGCTCATGCCTCACCGCCGTCGGAGGTCGTAGAAAATCTCGCGCCAGGTGTGCCACGTGAGGAGCAGAAGCGCTCCGGCGAGCAAGGCGTAGCCGACGTACGGCTGGTTCTGGGTGATCAGGAGAGCTCCACTCAGCAACATGGCAGCCGAAACCACGGCCGAGAACAGACGGCGACCGTAGCGTTCGGTCGAAGCGGCCTGGGTGAGGTCTTCGGTGTGCACCCGAAGGCGTCCGAGCCGGAGGTCGTCGAGGACCTCTTCCAGCTGCTGAGGAACCTTGTAGCTCGCGCCGCCGAGGCGTTCGAGGCGGCGCAGGAGCTCCACTCCGATGCGTTCGGGTGAATAGCGCTTGCGGACGATGTCGGCGAAGAGCGGTTTCGACTCCTCGTACACGTCGAACTCGGGATCGATCTCTTTGCCGATGCCCTCGACGGTCATCAGGCTCTTGCCCATCATCAAGAAATCAGTCGGGATCTCGATGCCGTATTTGGTGGCGGCGGCGACCAAGTCGCGAATCATCCCGCTCAGCTCGATTTCCTTCAGGGAACGCCCGATGTAGCGCTCGCTGAGCAAGGCGACCTCGGCGCGGTAGGCGTTCATGTCGATCTTCTTGGTGGGCGTGCCGATGGCGTACAGGGCGTCGGCGATGGCTTCGTGGTCACGCCGAAGCGCCGCCGTGATCACGTCCACGGTGAGATCGCGCATGCGAGGACTGAGGCGTCCCACCATGCCGAGGTCGAACAGCGCGAGCCCCGGTGCGTCGACCTCCCCCCAGACCACGACGTTGCCCGGATGCGGATCGGCGTGAAAGAAGCCGTCCTCGAAGATCTGGCGCACCATCGTCGCGAGCGCGAGGCGCGCGATGCGCTTGCCCGAGTGTCCCGCCTGGATGGCTTCGTCGATCTTGTAGCCTTCGAGAAACTCGAGGCTGATGACCTGCTTGCTCGACCCCTCGCGGTACACCGCGGGAAAGCGCACCTGGGGGTCATCGGCAAAATTCGCCGCAAAGCGCCGTGCGTTGTCGGCTTCGCTCGCAAAGTCGAGCTCGGCCGTGATGGCCTGGTCGAACTGCTGCACCAAGCCGACGGGCGAATAGATGCGGCTTTCGGGGATGGCTCGTTCGATGAGCGCCGCGAGCACGTGCAAGAGATCGACGTCGCTGGCGATGGTTCCGGCGATGCCAGGACGCTGGACTTTCACCGCGACGTCTTTGGGCCCCTCGCTCGTCTTAAGCACTGCGCGATGCACCTGGGCGATGCTCGCAGCGGCCAGGGGCTTTTCGTCGAAGGACGTGAACACATCGCCCACTGGCGCGCCGAGACTCCGCTCCACCTGCTTTTTGATGTCTTCGAACGGGAGAGGCGGAACCGCATCCTGAAGCTTCTTCAGTTCGGTGATGAGGTCGGCCGGGAGAACGTCGGGACGGGTCGAGGCGATCTGTCCGAGCTTGACGAAGGACGGACCCAAGTCTTCGAGCACCAGACGCGCGCGAATCGCCAGAGAGATCTCTCGGCTCTGACGGCGCCCTTCGGCTTCCTCCTGTTCCGAAATTCTCGCGTTCGGATCGTCGCCGAGGGAGCGCACGAGGCCGAGCCGCGAGACGATTTCACCGAACCCGTGGCGCACGAGCACGCTCGTGATCTCTCGGAGGCGGCCGAGATCTCGGGCGGCTGTGACGATGGAAACCATGGGCAATGTCTCAGTTCGAAGAGGGAGTGGACGAGTCGCGAACGCGGACGAGGGTGCCCGGGTCGTACTTCGTTGGAAACACCGCTGACCAACCCGCCGGGAGGCGCGGACCGGTCCAGGGGAAGAGGCGCGCGGCGTCGCCGGGCGTCAAGTTGACGCAACCGTGGCTGCGCCTCTGACCGAAGTCCGCGTGCCAGAAGGCGCCGTGGATGCCGTACCCCTTCTCGAAGTACATCACCCACGGCACGGACTGCATCGCGTAGTAGCGATTTGCCTCCTGATCTTCGAGGTTGTCCATGTCACTGGACACGAGCTTCACCCAAATGCGGTGCTCGCCGAGTGGGGTCGCATTTTCCGCATCACCTTCCCCTTTGCCCGAAGAGATCAACGTGGCGAAGACGGGTCGCTCACCTTCGTAGGCTGTCAGGACTTGTTCGTGGAGATCGACGTCGATCCAGCGCTCGCGCGGGGCGACGCTCGGAGGGGGGGCGGTCGGTCGGGGTTGGGCGACCCTCCGCTCGGTGACCCATTGGTCCGGGCCAACGCGCAGCCAGCCGCGTCCCTGCGCGGTCGCTCGCTCGAGCACCCGCAGGGCGACTTGCCGCGGGAGCGGGTCCCCGGTGGGGCGACCGCCGGGGCTTTCGTGCAAGCGAGTGCGGCCTGTGACGGTCCACGCCACGTCGAGCGTGCCTTCGATCGACAGACCGCGAAAGCGCGAGGGGTTCGCCGGTCGGACGTCGCGTAGGGGGACCCAGAAGCCGTGGGTGGTCAGTCCGAACGGATCGCCCTTCGAAAGCTCGGCGGTCCGCACGACGGCGATCGCGAAGCCGGGTTCGAGCTCCGCGTCGGGGACGCCGAGTTCGGCCGTTTCGAGCTCGGTGTAACCGAGGGAGCCGAGCTCACCGACGAAGAAATAGTCGTGGGGAAGGCCGTGCACAGGGGGCGTCAGGCGATCGGCAGGGCGCAGGGGAGGTTCGTTGGTCGTCTCGGTACCTTCTTCACAAAGCCAAGCCGAGGGCCCGACTTGGAGCCACGCTCCCGTGCAGCCCGGACCCGATGCCGCGGCGTACACCGGAAGCCGGGCGTTGATCCGTGCGGCTCCCCGGCGTGGAGATGCGCCGTCCGGGCGGGTGAAGATGGGCTCGTCGCCCCGAACGATGCGGACCGTTCCGACGAAGCCGCGGTGAGGAGGAGGCGCAGATGGGCGTCCCTCGCGGGAGCTTGCCAGACTGGGCAGGAGAGCCAGGCCGACGCTCAGGACGGATGCGAGGCGGCCGACGCGCATGCCGGGGAGCGTAGCGGGCCCACGAGGTCAGAGCGACAAAACGGCGAGTACTTCGACCCCCTGCCCGCCAGCCGCACGGTCCTGGGAGCTAGAGTGCACTCCTCTGCGCGGCGAGCGAGCAGCCTGTGACCGCAAGGGGCTGCGCGCCCGCGAGCGGTCCGGTCAGTGAAAAGACATGCTGAGCTCGTGGTCGCAGATCCGGAACAGGTCGCCTTCACGGATGGCCTTACGCTGGACGCGCTGTCCCTGAAATTCGACTCCGTTCGTCGAGCCCATGTCGACCATGAAGTAGCTGCCGCCGACGAACTCGATCATCGCGTGCTGGCGCGAGACGTTCGGATCTTTGATCGTCAAATCGCTGGTCTGCTTGCCGCGCCCGATCACGAAGCGATCCTTGGTCACGGGGAAGCTCTGCCCCTGGTAGAGGATCCGCAGACCCGCAGTTGCGGGGGGCGGCGCCGGGGCCCTTCCGGCCGGTGCCGGTGCCGGTGGTGGGGGCGGGGCGGGGCCACGGCTCGTGGCAAGCGGCGGCGCCGGGGGAGGCTTGCGAATCGTGGTCGTGGCGCCCGGACCGCGTGCGCCGAGGGGAGGGAGCGGCGCTGCTGTCGTCGGCGGGGGTGCAGGAGCTGGTGGCGCGTGCGCGGCGGGCGGCGGTGCCGGGGCGGCGGGCGCAGCGGGCACTGCGGGGCGAAGCGCGGGCCCGTGGCCACCCGGCGCCGTGGGCGCTGGAGGTGGCGGCGTTGCTCGGCTCGGGATGGGTCCCGGGGGAGCCGGCGGTGGCGGAGTGCCGCGCGCTGGCCCGGGCGAGGGAGGCGACGCACCGGGGGGAGCGGGGGGCGGCGGGACGGCTCCATGCACCGACGACGGCGGCGGCGGAGGCATCGACGCGCTCGACGAAGATGTGCTCGTGTAGCCGCGCTGCCGCGCGTACTGCTTCATCGCGTCGTTGATGAGGTAGTCGACGGAGCACTCGAGCTCCCGAGCCATGTGCTCGAACTGATACCACAGGCCGTCGCGGCACTGGAAACTGCGAGGAGTCTTCTTGTTGGGGTCGGTCATCCGAGTTTCGCGAGGTCGGGGCGCCGGGCGAGTATCCGAGGGTTACTTCCCGGCGTCGGATTGTTGGGCAGTCGTTGGCTCG
This sequence comes from Polyangiaceae bacterium, assembly GCA_050289625.1. GTDB lineage: Bacteria > Myxococcota_A > Polyangia > Polyangiales > Polyangiaceae > NIC37A-2. The sequence continues at coordinate 26,116 of JBNKGC010000016.1, forward strand.
GGCTCACGAGACGAAAGAGCGGGCCGAATGCAGTAGCTGACGTAGTCCCCCACGGTCTCGATTTCCTTGGCGGTTCGGGTCTTGCCCTCGGTGACGGTGCACTGCCAATCGCAGTCCGTTGCATCGCGTCCGCATTTCGGAACTCGCTCGGAATCGCTCTCGAACGGCTCGATCTTGCTCAGATCGGCCTTGGATCCATATCGATACCAATAACCCAAGGCGGTGAGCCTCGCCTCCACCGGGTTGTTTTTTTTCGAATAGCGTTCCACGAGCTCGAGGGGCTTTTCTCCCCGGACGTCGTGCAGCAGGGGCCCGTAGTTCAAGGGTTCCGTCAGTGCGAAGTCTTCGGTTTTTCCGAGGCGCTCCATGAATTCCGGGATGTCCTTCGCGTCGCTCATCTTGAGCAAGAGCGACGCCGCCACCCAGCGGACCTGCCAGCGCTTGTTGTCGAACATGCCGAAGAGGCGCTCGGCAACCTCACCCCGGGGAAGCTCTCCGACCCGGCGCGACGCGACGTCACGAATCTTGTCGGGTGTCTCGTCGCTGCTGAGGAGGTCGAGCAGGATCTTTGCTTGCGAAGGGTCCTTCCGATCGAGGTTCCCTTCGAGAGCTGCGAGGGCAGCGGCGCGTCGTGTCTCCGAGTGCTTCGGATCCTGCGCATAGGCGAGCAGGTAGTCGACGATCGGCTTCTGCCCGACCTTCTTCATCGAGCCGAAGACTCGCAGGAGTTCTTCCTCTTGGTACTGCTCGAGCTGGTACTCGAAGGCTTTCGGCTTCACCTCCAGACCGGAGGCCTCGTTGGCCTTCTTGACCTGAGGTGCCTTCTCTTTCTTCCAGTCGTCGGAGCTAACCTGCTGGGCGACCTTGACCAGCTTTTGACTGGCCAAGAGCTTGGTTTTGTCGTCGCCGAGCTCGCTTATCATCCGCGCGACGGTGTCGATTTTCGGTTCGTTTGGCGCAATCAATCCGGTGAGCCCCCGCACGCCGTCGGCCTTCGTCAGGCGCAGGACCTGCTCCATGCCGTAGATCTGCGAGGTGTTGTCCAGGCGCTCGTCGAAGTTCGTGTTCGACCACTGGACGAGCGCCTTCATCAGGCGATCACGCAGTGCGGCGTCGGTGATCAACGCGCCTCCTTCGTGCGTCAAAAGCGCGTAGGCCGCGTCTTTGTACGGGAAGCTGTCGTCGGGTTCATCCTGCGCCGGCTTCTTCGTCATCTCCGCCACGAGCTGCGGCGTCATCTTTTCGATCAGCTGCGAGCTTTCGGTCGCAGGGAGCTCGTCGAGCGCTTCGATCAGGCCGGTGAACTCGTCGCTCCCCTGAAGCCCGATCTGCTGACCGCCGCGCGGCTTCATGCGGATCATGGTCATGCCTGCCTCCACACGCAGATCGGTGGAGTACTTGTCATGACTCAGCACTGCCACGAGCTTGCGTGGCCCTTGGGCCTTGTTGGCCCACTTGTGCACGTCCTCCTCGGTGATGCGGCATCCCGTCGTCGCGATCGCGGTGCTCGCAAGTGCGAGCGCGACGAGGGGCCCACGCCAAGAATCCAAGACCGATCGCCCGCTGTGCTTCCCGAATCGCTTCATCGCTTGCGCATGACCGTCGACTTACTTCGACGCGCCACGGCCTTCCGGGCGCGCTTTCGGTCAGTCCGCGAGACGATAGTACACGTCTTCGATTGTGACGACTGATGCGCAGTCACGGTTGTCCGGCGTCCTCGTGATGGGAGCGGTCTTCGATGACCACTTCATGAAGCAGGCGGCGGAGCTGGGTTCCGGCCGCGGCACCCCCTTTCCTTGGCCGACTCCGGTGGGCTAATGTAGGTGTACGGCTCACATGGGCGCACGACCGTTCATCCCCCGCGAAGTTTCCGAACCTGCAGGCGCCGGCGCGCTCGGGCGTCCCTCCCGATCCGGCGGGGTCCGACGGAGAGGTTCCGAAGCGGCTGCGCTTTTGCTTTTCGCGGCGGCGAGCTTCCTTGCGCTCGCGCTGGCTAGCGTTCGCTTCGACCCGAACGATCCGACGTATCGAGGCGCTGACTGGATGGGATCCGTCGGGGGCTCCATCGGGACGGTGCTCGTTCAAGGGTTCGGTCTTGCAGCATGGCTTGCCCCGTTGCATCTCGCGTGGATCGCCGCTCCGCTTCTGCGTGGCCGGCGCCCCGTGCTGGTGGGTCTGCGCGTCGCGGGAGATCTGCTGCTGCTGATCATCGCGGCCTCCTTGCTCCAGGTCGCAGCGCCGAGTTTCGAGGTCTTCGGCCACGCGCACTCCGGCGGAAATGTCGGGCTGTTCTTCGGCGAGTTGATGCGCGGCATGTTCTCGACCCCCGGCTCCTTCCTCGTGGGCGTCACCGCGATCGGACTCATTCTCATCGGTCGATCGAGCTTCTCGTTCATCGGCTTCTGTGAGTACGTCGCCTTGCTCGCCCGACGAGCCGTCGAGCAGCTCCGGGCCGGCGCAGAGCGACTTCGTGCCGCCTGGGTGGAGGCGTGGCGCCTCCGAGCGGAGCGGCGAAACGCCGCTCCGGCGGCCCCGAAGATCGAATCGCCGGGGGCCGACGAAGCGATCATCATGCAGCTCGCGGACGAGGGCGACGAGTGGATCCCCGTGGAGACGGGCGTTCCGCCCCTCGCGATCAGCGAATCACTGCGCTCGGGGCTCGAAGCTCGGGTGGGAACTGACGTGCTCGAGGCGAGCGCGACTCCGCCCCCGGCGACGGCCGACGAACCCGAAACACCCACGATGGCGCCTCCCGCGACCGAAAAATCGACTCCGTCCGCGGTGGAGGCGACCTTTGCGGATGACCCGATCATCGCGCACCTGGCGCCGTTTCCGGGGCGCGGCGGGGAAGCTCGTGCCGAAGCACCTCCCGCTCGGAAGCCGCCGCGGTCTCGAGCGAGCTGCACCCCCAAGGCCCCCGCGCCCGAGACGGTCGAGCCTGCATCTCCGGATGGACTCCCCGAGCCCCGAATCGTCGACACGAAGCCCCACCAGGTCGTGAGCCGCGCGTCGACGCTCAACGGCAGGCCCGAGGGCCCGTCCGAGTTTCGGCTTCCGTCGAGCGAGTTGCTCGAGCCGCCGAGCGACGACGCGCCCGAGCTCGACCGCAACGTCGTGCTTGCGCTTTCCGATCTCTTGGAAAAAACGCTGTCCGACTACGGGGTGACCGGGAAGGTCGAGGAGATCCATCCGGGCCCGACGGTGACCACCTACGAGCTCGCTCCCGCGGCTGGAACGAAGGTGAGCAAGGTCGCCAACCTCTCGGACGACCTCGCCCTCGGCCTGTCGAGAAAGGTGCGCATCATCGCGCCGATTCCGGGAAAGAGCCGGATCGGCTTCGAGCTGCCGAACGACGAACGCATTCCGGTCAACCTGCGTGAGCTGATCGAGGACGAGCGTTTCCAGAAGCTGGGGAAGAAGGCTCCGCTGCCGGTCGTGCTCGGACGCGACATCGTGGGAGCGCCCTTCTATGCCGATTTGGCGTCGATGCCTCACGTCATCGTGGCGGGCGCTACGGGCGCGGGAAAGAGCGTGGGCTTGAACGTGATGCTGTCGAGCCTGCTCTTCAGCCGCACCCCCGAGGAATTGCGCCTTCTCATGATCGACCCGAAGGTGGTCGAGCTTGCGCCCTTCGACGGCATTCCCCACCTGCTCCTGCCGGTGGTGACTGACATGAAGCAGGCGGCTACGGCTCTCCGTTGGGCCGTCGACGAAATGGAGCGGCGGTACCAGCTGTTCGCCGATGCGGGCACCAAGAACATCACGACGTACAACAAGTGGGTCGACCGCGTGCGCGCTGGTGAGGTGGCGGCTCCCGCGGTGCGCCGCGTGGCGGCGCTGGATGCTGACGGCGAGCCGATCGAGTTGAACGTCTCGAAGAAGGGCACGGACGGAGTCCAGCTGCCCGATCGCCTCCCCTACATCGTGTGCGTCGTCGACGAGTTCGCCGACTTGATGATGCAGCAGGGCAAGGATGTTGAAGCTTCGGTTGCCCGGCTCGCCCAGAAGGCCCGAGCCGCCGGCATGCACGTCGTCTTGGCGACACAGCGGCCGAGCGTCGACGTGATCACCGGCATGATCAAAGCGAACTTCCCCTCGCGCGTGGCCTTCCGGGTGGCTCAGAAGGTCGACAGTCGGACCATCCTCGACGAGATGGGGGCCGAGGTGCTGCTCGGTCGAGGCGACATGCTGGTCAAGCTCAACGGTTCGAGCGAGACCCGGCGCGTTCAGTGCCCGTTCGTCAGTGAGGAGGAGGTCAGTGAGCTGACCGACTACTTGCGCGAGCAGGGCGAGCCTCAGTACCAAGAGGCCATTCTCGAGGAAGCGGACGCCGACGAACCCGAGGAGCGGGACGAGAAGGTCGATTCACGGTTCGAAGAGGCGGTGCTGATCGTGCGGGACACGCAGCGCTGCTCGACGTCCTGGCTCCAGCGCAAGATGACGATCGGCTACAATCGTGCGGCAAAGATCGTCGAGATGATGGAACGCAAGGGTTACGTGGGGCCAGCCAACGGCGCTCGCGACCGCGAAGTATTCATCCCGCCGGGCTGAGATGACGGGGAAGAAAGGGCTAGCCAGCCTTGAATAGCCGCTCTTCGCTGATGTCGTCGGGCTGACCACCTCTCGTCGAAGACACCTCTCTGCTCCTTCTCCGCTCCGGTTGCCGTCGCGGTTCGCGGAGTTGTTGGGCTTGGACAAGGATCGTCTATGATGCCGGAGCTCCACATGACGTCTCCTCGACTGACCATTCCGCCGCCCCAGGACGACGATCACGAGGACGTGGCCTGGGCTCTGCGCGCCGCATCGGCCCAGTGGCGACGTGAGGCGCAATCCGACGCCATCGCCTGGGTCCGGCGAGCCGCCGAGACCGCGGAAGAGGTCGGTGAGCTGCATCGCTCCGTGGAACTGTCCGAACTCGCGGACGCGCTGGCCTCCGGGGATGTGAACAGCATTCCCGTGCCGCCGGTCGCCGAGAGCTCCGTGACGGACGTCGAGCTCGAAGTTGACGTCGATTTGGACGAGGACGACGAGGATATCGTTGAGCTCGAGGCCGACGACGTGGACATCGTTGCCGACGACGAGTTCATCGAGTTCGACGAAGCGGAAGACGAAGACGACGAGGTCGAAAGCAACGCACCGAGCACCCAGGCGCTCCCTGAACGATCGGTGCCACCGGTCGGTCCGAGTGGGCGACCCTTGCCCGTGCCATCGAGCCTACCGAGTCCCGCACGAGCCACCGGTGTACCGCGGCCCGGCCGTCCCACGCCCCGTCCACCCAACGCGCCGCTTCCACCACTGCACGCTCCCGCAGCTGAACCCGCGGCTCCCGTCGACGCCATCGACGAGCTCTTGGCGACGTCGGCTGCTGCCGGCCCGCGCCCAGACGCGGCGGTATCTTCGCCTGCGCGTGCGGTTTCACCCATCGGACGTGCCAGCGCGCCAGAGTTGGACGTCACCGAAGGATCCCTCGACGATTTCGATCTCGACGGGGTCGAAGCACCCGCTCCCGACTTCGAGGTGGAAGACGAGAGTCGCAGGACCATCGCTGACGAGGGAGATTTCGAGGAGGACGAGGCTCCCACCTCCGTCCAGCCGGTGTCTCCCGTCAGCGAGCGAGATCTGGGGCAGTTCGGCCGCTCGACGCAACCCGAAGTCCGTCGGTCCTTGCACCAACGAACAGCCCGGGAGGCTCACTCGGTGCGCACGCTTCCGGAACCCCCGGAGGAGCGGGGATTGCCGCCCGAGGAAGCGGGGACCGACCCTCAGCGGCCTGTGGAACCGTTCCTTCAAGCACCATCGGTCGACATGCCTCCGGTGCGACCCGTGGAGCCGTTCCTTCATGCACCATCGGCGGACATGCCACCCGTTGCGCCCGCAGACCGTCCGCGGGTGACGGTGTCCACCGCGCCTTCGATGGTGGCCGAGGAACCCCCCGCCGCGCCTCCGGCGGTTCAGCCCGCGCCTCCTTCCGCGCCAGCGGCGCCGGAACCCGACCTCGAAGCGTTCGAGCGCGCCTTCGGCTCGTTGACGGAGCCTCCGCCTGCGTCCCCTGCCGAAGAACCTGCCGTCGCCGAATCGATCGGGATCGTGGATGGGGTCTCCCTGGCCGACGTACGCGGTTTCGAGGATCTTCCCGAAGATGCGCAAGGCGAGTTGGCCCATGGGGCCGTGGCCTCGTCTCTCGCCTCTGGAGAAGAAATCGGAAACTTCGGCGTCGCACTGGTCACCCGCGGGTCAGTGGCCTTGATGCCCGCCGTGGCGGATGCTTCGTGCGCCCGCGCTGGTCGTGGTGACGTCATCTTCACCCGCGGTACCATCGAAGCCGCGGTGGCGTTGCGAGTCGTTGCCTCCGAAGACGACACGCGGGTTGCCACCTGGAGCAGTGAAGATCTAGAGCGCGCCATGCGTCCCTGTCCCTGGGTCGTCGACGAGCTGGCGGAGGTGGCCGACGAGTTCCAGGCGCTTGCCGGCGCTGTGATGGGTCCCCTCGGCTACAGGCTGGACGACACCATGCGCGGCATGGTTCTCGAGAAGTGCTCCGTGAGGTCGCTGTTCGAGGGGGACGTGCTCTTCGAAAAGGGACAGGCCGTCGACGGTATGTACATCGTCGGCGCCGGGCGCATCGAGCTCCTCGACGACGACGGAAGCGTGGTCGAGGAAAAGGGCCCGGGCGATTTCTTGTTCGCCCAGACCGTCCTCATGCAGGGCGGAGCGTCCCGGAAGGCAGTAGCCGGCCACGGCGGAACGCTCTTGCTCTACGCGGGTCGCATGGCGGCGCACGAGCTGCTCGCCACGTGCCCGCCTCTGATAGAAATTCTCGCGAGCTGACCGGATCGTCGGGGCGTGGTCAGTCGGTCACGGACAGGTGGACGGCGTTTCTCGAACCTCGCTCCTTGGGCACCCGCCTCTCTGCGGGCTCCTGCGGGCTCAGGCACTTGCCATCTTTTGCCTCGAACAGGCCCGGCTGGTTGTCAGAACCGGAGGCCGCCGCAGCGCCGCCGGGGAGCGAGTCCCATCGCGAGCCGCCGGAGACCCGGCGGACCGTGGGGTGAGGAACTGCCTTGAGTCAGGTGACGAGATTGTTGCTACCGGCGGGCGACAGGCGGTCGGGGGGAGCTTTCGTCGCGGAACCAACCGAGGCACGCGAGGCCAAAGGCCGAGGAGTGACGAGGCCGCGAGCACCGCCGCCGACCAGGTGGGAGGCGCCGGAGCGCAGCGGGACCGTGGGGTGAGGAGGCCGAATTCACTTCGGCCGACGAGGGGGGCGGGTCCGCCCCCCTAATAACTGAGTGGAAGCGCTTGCATGTAGGGGCGGGGCATGGCTTGCTTGCCGGTGGCGATGTCCGGCTCGCAGGCCGAATGGCTCTTCCGGGCACGCCTCGACGAGAAAAGTCATGCGTTACGGATACTTCGACGACAAAGCCCGTGAGTACGTGATCGAGCGACCGGACACGCCCATGTCCTGGGTGAACTACCTCGGGAGCGATCAGTACTGCGCCATCGTTTCGAACAACGCGGCGGGCTACGCGTTTCACAAGTCGCCGAAGACGGGGCGTCTCTTGCGCTTTCGCTTCAACAGCGTCCCGATGGACCGTCCAGGTCGCTACTTCTACCTCCGCGATGCCGAAGACGGGGACTACTGGTCCGTCAGCTGGCAGCCTGTCGCCAAATCACTCGAGAGCGCGACCTACACGTCAGCACACGGTCTTGGCTATACGCGCTTCGAGTCGACTTACCGAGGCATTCGGGCGACCGCGCGCGCCTTCGTTCCCCTCGGGGAAAACGCCGAAGTTTGGGAGCTCGAGATCGAGAACACGAGCGACCGCGAGCGAAAGCTCGCTCTGTTCGGCTACGCGGAGTGGTGCTTCTGGCACATGAACCAGGACGCCTTCAACTTCCAGTACATCCTCTACACCTGCCGGATGGGGCAGGACGACGGCATCATCGATTACAGCGTGCGGCTCTGGCCCTTCGAGGAGCCCAAGGCGTATTTCGCATCGACCGAGCCGGTGGTGAGCTTCGACACCGATCGCGAAGCGTTTCTCGGGGGCTATCGCCACGAAGGGCAGCCGATTGCCGTGGAGAGTGGTCGATGTTCGAACAGCATCGCAGTCGGTGGCACGCCATGTGGCGCACTGCAGAGCGACCTCACTTTGGCCCCGGGCGAGAAGCGGCGAGTGGTTTTCGTCATTGGTGTCGGGGATGCGACGACGAAGGGGCGGGAGATGCGAGAGCGCTTCGCCGTGCCCGATTCGGTCGGAGTCGAGCTCGAGCGCATCCGGGCCTATTGGGACGAGCGCATCGGCAAGCTGACGTTGGACACGCCGTCGGCGGAGGTGAACAGCATCGGCAACGTTTGGAATCAGCTCCAGTGCCACACCACTTTCAATTGGTCGCGTTCCGCCTCCTTCAACGAGGCGGGGGGACGCGACGGCATGGGCTTCCGCGACTCGTGCCAGGACACCCTCGGTGTGGTGCACGCGATTCCCGAGCTGGTGAAGGCGAAGTTGCAAGACCTGCTGCGTGCGCAGCACTCTTTCGGTGCCGCGATGCACTCGGTGCAGCCGCTCACCTGGAAGCAGGGACAGCACAACGTCGCGAAGGAGCACTTCTCCGATGATCACCTGTGGCTCCTGCTCGCCGTGCCCGCCTACATCCGTGAGACCGGTGACTTCGAGTGGCTCGAGGAAAAGGTGCATTTCGCCGACGAAGGCCGGGACACGGTTTACGAGCACCTGAAGCGCGCCATCGATTTCTCGTGGTCGAAGCGCGGACCGAACGGCTTCTGCTTGGGACTGGCCGCCGACTGGAATGACTGCCTGAATCTCACCGGGCAGGGGGAGACGCTCTTTTCGACTTTCCTGCTCCTGCGCGGCCTTCGCGAGTTCCTCGTCTTGGCCGAGCGCACCGCGGGAGACTCGGCCGAGCGGGCTCACGATATCGAGCTCTACGGACGTCTACGGGACGAGCTGCTCGTGCGGGTGGAGCAGGCGGCTTGGGACGGCGAGTGGTTCCTCCGCGGCTATCTCGACAGTGGCCGGAAGCTCGGCTCGAACGAGAGCGAGGGTTCGAAGATCTTCTTGAACACCCAGACGTGGGCCGTGCTAGCGGAAGCGGCACCGCGCGACCGCCTCGCACGCGCCATGGACTCCGTGCATGAGCACCTCGCCACCGAGCACGGCGTGGTGCTGAACAGCCCGTCGTTCACCGAGCACGACGCCGAAGTCGGTGCCATCACCACTTTCCCGGGCGGCCTGAAGGAAAATGGCGGCATTTTCTGTCACGCCAACACCTGGTCCGTCATTGCCGAGGCCCTGCTCGGTCGGGGTGATCACGCCTTCGAGCTTTACCGCTCGTTCTTGCCCGCAGCGAAGAACGACTCGGCCGATCACTACTCGATGGAGCCGTACGTGTACGCCCAGTTCGTGACCGGCAAAGATCACCCGACGCATTTCGGGCGAGCCCGGAACTCGTGGCTCACGGGAACCTCCACGTGGGCGTTCGTGGCGCTGACCCAGTACGTGCTCGGCATCCGCGCCGACTATGACGGCCTCGTGATCGACCCGGTGATGCCCTCGGACTGGGATGGTTTCTCCGCCGAGCGCGAGTTCCGCGGCGCCACCTACAAGATTCGGGTCGAAGGAGCAGCGGGCTCTCGCGTGGCTCGGCTCCAGGTGAACGGAAAGAGCATCGAAGGCAACCAGGTGCCGCTCGCAGCGCCGGGTGCAGTCGTGAACGTCGTGGCGTACTGCGAGGAGGCCCGCGCCGAATCCGGGACGGAAGGCGCTCCCGTGGCGACGGCGGGCTGAGCGGACTACCGTCGCCGCGCCGAAGGGCTTTCTTCCTCGCTACCTCGACATTGGTAACCCTCGTGCTCGTTCCGTGCGTCTATCTCATCGCTGAGCGAGGGCGACGAATGCAACCGAAGGAAGTGCCGGTCGAGCAGGAGATGCGCGCGGTCGGTCGAGGCCCGATGGGGACAGCTGCGCGGCTATCCGCCCGGTCGAGTCAGTAAGTCGACGGCGAAGGCCGGCTCGCGCACCGTGCGGCCGGTGATTCGTACGCGACCACCGTGGAGCTCCACCACCGACTTGGCCAGGCGGAGGGCCAGAGAAAGGCCCCGGTGCTGTCCGGGGCGGACTTCCGGGTTCAGAATGGCTTCGAGGTCCCGTGCGCTGAACCGCGTGCTCGGGATCTCGATGTGGATTCGAACGCGGCGCCGCTCGAGCGTCGGCTTTTCGCTCTTTTTCTGAACGTCGACGCGAACTCGAACGCTCGCGCGCTCGGCCGTGCGTCGCGCGTGCCCGATGAACGTCGCGAGGGCCTGGGTGAGACGCAGCCGATCGACCGCGAGTGGCGGTACCGCTTCGTTGATCTCCACCAAGACGACGGCCTCGGCTTCCGCGCTGAGGTCCTTGGCCTTCTCGATCGCCAGCTGCAGGATGTCCGCGAGATCTTCTTCGGTCCTGACCAGGGTGAGTTGTCCTGCTTCGACCCGAGCCGCATCCAGAATCGTCTCGATCAGAGCAAGTAGCTCGCGACCGCGTTGAATGATCAGGTTCAGGCTTTCCTTTTGCCCCGACGACATTTCCTCGCTCCGCCGTGCGAGTTCGGCGAAGCCCAAGATGGCGTTCAGGGGGCTCTTCAGATCGTGGCTGACACTGGCGAAGAAGAGGCCGCGGGTGCGGGTGGCGCCTTCGCGCGCTTCGATCGAGCGTTCGTGAGCCTGTGCGAAAAGTCGAAAGCGGCTGGCGAGGAGCTCGATGGACCGCCCCAGTTCGGCGACGGCGCGGAATCGAGCGGGTTTCATCACTCGGGTCCCCTCGAGCGCCGCGTCGGTACCCAGCATGCGCACCCCGTGATTGGCCATGCGAAGGTCGCGCGACAAGTACCGGCCGAGTGCCACGCCGAAGGCCAAAGCGATACCCACGGCCAAGAGCGCTACCAGGAGCGGTTGCCAGCTCAGCACGCTGACCGTCGAGCTGTCGAACTCGACCAGGGCGCTTCCGCTATCGAGCGGCGTCGTGAGCCTCACCAAGCCTTGCCGTTCGCGTTCGACACCGTAGCCCGTGTCGACGCGCGACAGCTGGGCACGGAAGCCGAGGCGCGCTGCCGCGGCGATCGCGTCATTGCGACCTGCGCTCGTCGATGTCCCCTCGAGGACGCCTCGAGTCAGGGCGCGAGCGGTTTCTTCTCGATTCCGCTCGTCTGCTGAACGCAGGTGTGCGCTGGCGATTAGCGCCGAACCGACCGAGAGAAAGACGACGGGAGTGACGATCGCGGCGATCAGGCGTCGCGACATGCGCCCCCTGAGCTTTCCGGTGCGCTCGTGAGCTTCGATGATCTCGCGCATCAGGTCGGGCGGTGCACGCTCGATCACGCGGACGAAGGACCCGCGAACCAAGACCAGGAGCGGGACCGCCGCTGCGGCGACGATCACGGCGGACAGGAGGCAAAGGGTGAGGGCGGTAGTGGTCGGGATGAGCGCGGGGCGCCACAGTGTCATCGACAGAAAGAGCGCCGCGATCGTGCTGAGTGCCCAGAAGTTGACGATTCGCCACGGGTCGTCGTTGAGCTTCGGGACCTCCAGCTCGTCGACGTTCGGGCTTCGGGCATCGAGCGCAAGCAGCAGGCGCCGCCGGAGGAACACCAGGGCAATGCAGTTGCATGTGGCGACGGCTCCTCCGACGAGAACGGCAACCACGAGGGACAGCGTGCCGCTGCGCGCGATCTGCCCGGAGAGCAGCAGGAGAAATGGGGGCAGCGTGCCCAAGACGACTGCAGTCGCGGCGGTGAAGAGGAGTTGCCACGCGACGACTCGAACGGCGAGTCCCGACGCCCCGAGGGGTCGGTAAGACGACAGGTCGTCGTCGAGTCGTTCGTTCGTGTCGATTCCCCGGTTCACGAGCTTTTCACGTCAGGAGCTGGGGATGAGGGTCAGGTCGACGATTACGTCGTCGCCTTCGACTCGCGTCAGAAAGCGGTCGAGAGCCCGACCCAAGCACGGGCCGCTCTCGCATGCCCCGGTGGTCGGGTGAAAAATGGCACCGTGGTTCTTGCAGTAGACGCGGTCCATGGCCTCGTCGAAAAAGTGACCGTCACCCAGGTCGAGCTCGACCGACCAATGGGGACATTGGTTCAAGAAGGCCAAGAACTGGCCTTCGTAGCAGAGCACGAAAGCTTCGCGGGTTCTCCCGGCGATCACTACCTCGAAGAGGGCGGTTTCGCCGTGGCAGAGCCGCGCCGCCCCGCTGACGCGGAGCTCTTCGCCTCGATTGTCTGCCAGGGGCAAGTCGGCCACTGTCGGCCTTTATAGCGACCATCGCTTGCGATGATCGAGGAAAGCACGAGTGGCAGGTGCGGAAGAGTGCCCTTCCGACGTCGACCTGCCCCCGGCGAGCGGGGGCAAGGCCCCGTCAGCGGTGGGTTTCCGCGTTCGGGTTCAGCCGCACTGCGCAGGCTTTGTAGGAGGGTTGGCGTGAGTAGGGGTCGAACGACGGAAAAGTCAGCTGGTTGGTCTTGGCGTAGTGCATGGGGACGAAGACCTGACCCGCCGAGACGATCTGGGTGATGTAGGCGCGGGCGCGCATCCGCCCGCGACGGGACTCGATGGAAACCCACTGATTCGGTTCGATGCCGAGCTCGCGCGCATCCTTCGGGTTGATCTCCACGTAGGGATCTTCCGAATACAGCTTTTTGAGAACGTCGGACTTCGCGGTGCGCGTTTGGGTGTGCCACTGGGCAGACGTGCCGCGTCCGGTGAGGAGAATCAGCGGATAATGCTTCGAGGTCGGTTCGGGGATCTCGCGGGGCGCTTCGAAAAGCATCCTCGCCTTGCCGTCTTTGTGGAAGTACTTGCCATCGGCGAAGAGCCGGCGCTCCGACCGTACGCCGACGCTTTCGCCCTGCGGCAGGGGCCATTGGATGCCGCGCTTTTCTTCGAGCATGTCGTAGCCATCGATGCCCGTGATGTCGCACGGCTGGCCCTCGGACAGCTTCTTCATCAGCTCGAAGGTGGCTTCGGGGGAGCTGAACCGCTCGAACAGGTCGCCCACGCCCCAGGCCTGGGCGATCAGTTTGAAGATGTAGAAGTCCGCGAGGGCTTCGCCCGGAGCGCGGGAGACTTTCTTGAGCAGGCCGATTCGACGCTCCGAGTTGATGAAGGTGCCTTCCTTCTCACCCCACCCGGCCGCCGGGAGGATCAGATCGGCATGCTGCGCCGTTTCGGTCGTCGAGTACATGTCTTGTACGACGAGGAAGTCGAGGCGGTCGAGGAGATCGCGTGCATCCGCCTGGTTGATCCACGAGTGAGCCGTGTTCGTGGCGATGACCCAGAGGCCGCGAATCGTGCCGCGGTGGATCCCCTCCATGATCTGGTCGTAAGCCCAGCCATTCCGCCGAGGGATCCGGCTTTCCTCGACGCCGAGGATGCCCGCCACCTTCCTGCGGTGGTCGGCGTTCAGGAAATCGTGGCCGCCGAGCAGGTTCGTCGTGTTGCTGAAGAGGCGCGAACCCATCGCGTTGCACTGACCGGTGATCGAGTTGGCGCCAGTGCCCGGTCGCCCGATGTTTCCGGTCATCATCGCAATGTTGATGATCGCCTGGGCGACACGCACGCCCTCGTAGCTCTGGTTGACGCCCATCGTCCACCAGAAGGAGACGCGCTTGCCCTCGTGGATGGTTTGAACGACGCGCTCGATGGACTCCGGCGAAAGGCCGCTGCGCTTGCTGACGGACTCGAGCGTGTAGTCGGCCACGTGGGCGCGGAAGGCATCGAAGCCCTCGGTGTGGGCGCGCACGTATTCTTCGTCGACCCAGCCGCGCTGGATCAGCAGATTGGCGATCCCGTAGAACAGGGAAAGGTCGCTCTTCGGAGCGAGTGGAAGATGCTGCGTGGCCGCCATGGCGGTCTCGGTCTTCCGGGGATCGATGACGATGATCTCCGGATTGTGCGGATTGCGACAAACCCGCTCCCACATGATCGGATGCGCGATGCACAGGTTCGATCCCACGAAGACGAGGACGTCGGAGTCTTCGAAGTCCTGGTACGTGTAGGGGGGAGCGTCGAAACCGAAGGCCTGCTTGTAAGCGACGACTGCCGTCGCCATACACTGGCGGGTGTTTCCGCAGCCATGGACCATGCCCATTCCGAACTTGGCGAGGGACCCGAGCAGGGCCATTTCCTCGGTGGGGATTTGACCGGTGCTCAGGAAGGCGACGGATTCGGGCCCGTGTCGCTCCTGGACCGCCCGCATGCCACGCACGAACGTTTCGAGGGCCGTCGGCCAGTCGACGCGCCGGAGCGCACCGCGGTCGTCGCGAACCATCGGGTACATGGCGCGATCTTTGGCTCGCAGGGGAGTCAGCGCTTCCCAACCCTTGGGACACGCCATGCCGAGGTTGACCGAGTAGTCCTTGGCGGGGGACAGGTTGATCGCCTGGCCGTCCTTGAGGTGGATGTCCAGGGAACACCCAGTGGAGCAGAAGCCGCAAACCGCGCTTGTCGTTGCGTCCGGCTTCATGCGACTCGGCACCTGGCCGAGGCCGAACCCGCCGGGCTCCCGGAGGAGTTCTCGCGTGAGAACGCCCTGCTTGTCGTAGAGAAGACTGCGAGCTTTTTCGACCAGCTTGTTCATTTCCCGACGGCTCCAGGCATACGCGGTGCGCTGACCGCGGTGAAGAAGAGGACGCGCTCGAGCAGTTCACCGGCTACGAGCAGCACGAACGAGAGACTGACGAGGAGCAAGGCTCCCCCCGTTGCCGGGTTCGGTGTCGCCAGGAGCAGCACTCCAGGAAGCGCGACCCCACCGAGCGTTCCCGCCGCGAAGCGCCACCCCGTGGTTTCGCGGAGCTCACCCTTCATGAGCAGCGCCGTTCGCTTCAGATCACCCTGCTGCTTGTCGAACAAGTGGATGAAGATTCCGGCCTCGTAGGCGAGCTTGGCCACGCTGAAGCCGAGCAGCCAGGTGAGAAGGAGCCGGAATCCAGCGGTGAGGTCGTAGTCCGGAGTGAACCGCGCCGTGATGGCGGTGGTCAGAATCATGGCCGCCAGACCGAGCATCGCCGCGGTGCCGAGGAACTTGAGCCCCGTCGTGGTGCCGTTCCACCAGCGACGCTCCGTGGCTCGGTAGATCATGACGGAGCAGATCACGCCGAGTAGTCCCACGGCGGCGGTTGCCACCGTCACCATGCTCTGCAGCTCGGGGATCGAACGGCCGGTGACGCCCGTGAGGCCGAGCAACTCGTAGAGGTGAGGCTGCCAGAGGCCGACGGCGTTCAAAACGGCTACTTTGACGAAGAGGCCGAAGGCGATGATTTCCCGACTCATCCACGACTTTCGTAGGCCGATGAAGGCGCGGAATGCGTAGAGGGGACGCCCGAGGTGAAACACGCTGGCAGCCAACGCCACGAGTCCGAGTCCGAGGGCCAGGACGCTCTGCGAGCGACCGAGAGCAGTCGACAAGATCGTTGGATCTTGCAGGTTGCGCAGTGCATCGACGCAGAACGCGCCAACCGAAAGCTGGGTCAGCACGAGCATGACGACCAGCGGCAGGTGCTTGTCCGCGGGGCGAACGTTGTAGAAGTTCGCAGGAAGCACGTTGCGCGGCAGCGGCCGCTCGGACTTGAAGGTGGTGGTGGGAGCGGTGATCCCGGGTGAGGGCGCGCCCGGAAGGAAGGCATCCGCCTGGGCGTCGTCGAGAACTTCCTCACGACTGACGATCTTGATCGAGATGGCGCCGTTCGGGCAGGACTGCACGCACGCGGGCGCTTCGCCATCTGCCAGTCGATCGCTGCACATGTCGCACTTGCGAACGATGCCGAGGCGTTTGTTGAACTGCGGAACCTCGTACGGACACGTCAGGGTGCAGTACTGACAACCAATGCACTGGTCGTCCAAGTGGCGGACGATACCCGTTTCCGGGTCCTTCTCGTAGGCGTTGACCGGGCAGCCGTTGGCGCACGCCGGGTCGAGGCAATGATGGCAGGCCGTAGTGACGGTTTGCTGGATGGGTTCAGCAGCCGTTCCACCGTGAATCAAGCCCACCGCTCGCCACGCCTCGTCCTTGTCGAGGCCGTTGAGCTTGTTGCACGCGACCACGCAGGCCTTGCAGCCCGTGCAGGCGTCGAGGTCCACCTGAAAGCCGTATTGCTGCCCGGCCTGAGGCTTGCTGAGCGGGATCAGCGATTCGTAGGTCCCGCTGTCTTGAATCTCTCCAGCCGAGTGCTTTTTGGCGAAGCGCTCGACGGCGGTCAGCTCCCTCTGCTGTTCGAGATATTCGTTAACCACATTGAGGCGGACGATGCCCATTATCGTTTCTCCGGGGAGGTTCCTTGGTTGGGCATTACTGGGCTGCGTCGGTGGCGCAGCCACCTCCGCACTCGTGCGGGCGCAAGGCCTCCTCGACTTCCGCGACGCTTGGCAGCTCGAGCATGACCCAGCCGTCTTCCACCTTGACGGGGAAGGTCACCACGGTCATGTCGTCGCCGCTCAGACACGAGCCGTCCTGGAGATTGAACGTCTTCTTGTGCAGGGGGCACGCAACCTTCGGTGTGCCCGACTGATCGCCCAAGATGCCGCGGGCGAGCACCATGTCCTGCTTGTGCGGGCACATATTTTGGCAGGCGTACCACTCCCCGCGGTGCGCGAAGTTGAAGACCGCGAGCTGGGCGTTGCCGTATTTCACCGCGATGCCGCCATCGGTGGGAACGTCCTCCGCCTTTGCGACTCGAACCCAGTTGCGCTGGGCGATGGGCAGGTGCCTTCGGCCGTCGTTCTGGTTGGCAGCTTCCTTGCTCCAGGGGCTCGGATACTTTTGGCCGCGCTCGACCACCATTTCGAACGAGGTGTCGGCGGCCTTGGCTCCTGCGAAGTGAGTGAAGCGCGCTCGCTTTTCCGGGTTGCGCACGACGTCCGCCCACTCGCAGACATAGGTGTCGACGAGGTGCTGCATGTCGGCTTCGAGCTTTTCGCAGATGCCGAGGCTGTCGTTCACCACCACGTCGCGAATGTGGTCGACGCCGCCCTCGAGCTTCTCGACCCAGACCGAGGTGCGTGTGAGCTTGTCCGCCGTCTTGATGTAGTACATCAGGAAGCGGTCGATGTATTTGATGGTCGTTTCCTCATCCAGGTCGGACGCCAACAGATCGGCGTGACGTGGCTTGGCTCCGCCGTTGCCGCAGACATAGAGGTTCCACCCCTTCTCCGTGGCGATCAGCCCGAAGTCCTTGGACTGCGCCTCGGCGCACTCGCGGACGCAACCGCTCACCGCCGACTTGAGCTTGTGAGGGGAGCGGACGCCCTTGTATCGGTTCTCGACACGAATCGCGAAGCCGACCGAGTCCTGAACGCCGTAGCGGCACCAGGTGCTGCCAACGCAGCTTTTGACGGTGCGGAGCGACTTACCGTAGGCGTGGCCGCTCTCGAATCCGGCGTCGACGAGCTCCTCCCAGATTTCCGGCAACTGCTCGACCCGAGCGCCGAAGAGGTCGACGCGCTGGCCGCCGGTGATCTTCGTGTACAGGCCGTACTTTTGGGCGACCTGGCCGAGGACGATGAGCTTTTCGGGCGTGATTTCGCCGCCCGGAACCCGGGGCACGATGGAGTAAAGGCCGCGACGCTGGATGTTGGCCAGAAAGCGGTCGTTCGTGTCCTGAATCGTCTGGTGCTCGGTGATCGGCTCGTTGTGCGTGCTGGCGAGAATGGAGGCGACGGTGGGCTTGCAGATCTCACAACCGCTTCCTTTGCCGTGAGCCGCAAGCAGAGAATCAAAGGTCCGGTGCCCCTCGATCTTCACGAGCTCGTAGAGGTCCTGGCGGGTGAAGTCGAAGTGCTCGCAGAGGCTCTTTTTGACGGCCTTTCCTGCCGCGGCCATCTCGGCCTGGAAGATGTCCGTCACCAAGGGCAGGCAACCACCGCAGCCGGTGCCGGCCTTGGAACACTTTTTCACCTCGTCGACGCTGCCGCAGCCGCCGTCGCGGATTGCGTTCAAGACGTCGAGGCGCGTCACGTTGTTGCAGGAGCATACCTGCGCTGTGTCCGACAGCACGACGGCTTTACCGTCGCGTGGTCCGAACAGGAGCTCTTCTGGCGTCATCGGCAGGTCTTCGCCGCTCTTGCAGAGGGGGAGGAGCGTGGCGTACTGGGTGCTGTCGCCGACGAGCACGGCGCCAATCAGGCGCTTGCCGTCTTCGCTGACGACGGCCTTCTTGTAGACGCCGCTGACCAGGTCCCGGTACACGACCGAGCGAGCTCCGAACTCTTCGTCAGCGAATGGATTGCCGATGCTGGCCACGTCCACGCCGAGGAGTTTCAGCTTGGTGGACATGTCTTCACCGGTGAATTTCGCCTCGGAGCCGGTGAGGGTCGAGGCGACGACGCGCGCCATCTGATACCCCGGTGCCACCAGTCCGTAGAGCACTCCCTTGTGGATGGCGCATTCGCCGATGGCGTAGATGTTCGGATCGCTCGTGCGCAGATCGTCGTCGACCAGCACTCCGCCCCGTTCGTGCAGGGTGAGGTCCGCTGCGCTGGCCAGTTCGTCGCGGGGCCGGATGCCCGCCGAGACGATCACCATGTCGACGTCGAGGCGCTCACCATCGTCGAAGCGAAGGCCGCGCACGCTGGTCTCTCCCAGTACCCCGGTGGTGCGCTTGGAGAGATGCACCTTGACGCCCAGCGACTCGATCTCGTTCTTCAGTAGCTTTGCGGCTGATTCGTCGAGTTGACGCGGCATGAGGCGCGGGGCGAACTCGACAACGTGGGTCTGGAGCCCGAGATCCTTTGCCGCCTTGGCGGCTTCCAGACCGAGCAGTCCTCCGCCGATGACGGCAGCCGAGCGAGCGTTCGCCGCATGTTCCGTGATGGCCTCGAGGTCCTCGATGGTGCGGTAGACGAAGACGCCGTTTTTATCCATCCCAGGGACGGGGGGAACGAAGGGAGCAGAGCCCGTCGCCAGGATGAGCGTGTCGTAGGGGATCTCCTTGCCGGTGCTGGTGATGACGATGCGCTGCTCGCGATCGATGCGTGCGGCACGGCTGCCGAGGCTGAGCTCGATGCCGCGCTCCTCGTACCAGGTGGTGGGTTCGAGGGTGAGCTCGTCGGGTGAGGTGCCCGTGAAGTAGGCACTCAGATGCACGCGATCGTACGCGGGGCGAGGCTCCTCGCCGATCACGGTGATCCGGTTTTTCTTCTCGGAGTCGCGCTCGGTGAGCTCGTCGCAGAATCTCTGCCCGACCATGCCGTTGCCCACGACCACGACGCGGTGAAAACGCCCGCCGCTGGCATGGGCACTCGGTCCCGTCGACGCGACCGCGTCCAACCCGAGCGCAGAGATCATGTCGTCGCGACCGGGGCGCATCACGGCGGCGTGGCTGAGCACCACGTCGGGGTGCAGGCCTCGGCGGCGAAGAAATGCGCAAGCCGCTTCCGCCGCCACGACGCGGAGGCCGCTCAGCGTTTCCAGGAGGCGTTGCTCTTGCCCCGAGACGCGGCAAGCATCGAACAGCCAAGCTGCGGTCCGCTCGGTCACGAAGATGATGGCCTGCGCGCCATCGCCCGCCAGGGTTCCGACGAGCTCGGTCGCTTCCGGGTCGACGGTGGTCGTCGGGGCGACGAGGCGGGCAGTCCCTCCGGCGTCTTCAACGTGAGCCGCAATGGCCAGCTCCGTTGATTTGTCGAAAGGCTGGACTCCCACGACACGACCCGTGAGCTCCAATTTGGCCAGGGTGGCGATGAATTTGTCGGGCTCGGTGCCACGGGAGATGACGTCCGCCTTGACGCCCAAGTCCGACAGGGCGCTCGCTGGCTTGGGACCCCGGGCGATTTTCCTGGCGACGCCCAGTGCCGAGAGAAAGTCCTTCTCCCGCTCCAGCTGGCGGGCCACCTCCAACATCAGGTGCACGCCCTGCGCGGAGGAGAACACCACGTCGTCGAACTCCCCTTCGACGAGTTGGATAATCCAGCGCTCGAGGGGGACGCTGCCGCTTTCTTCGCTGTTGCGTCCGAAATGGAGCACCCGGGCACCGATGTCGGTGACGGCCTTGGCGAGGCCAGCGGCCTGGGGGGTGTCTGCGATGGCGACGGTGATGGACTGAGCGGAGCTTTCGGCGTGGGACATTGGTCTACCTTCCACGCTCCAAGGTACAGCTCGCTTGTTTCTCAGTGATGTTTCGTCACGAAAAACTAGGAAACCGAACATCGCGAAATGAGAAACAAAGTGACACAAAGAAACCTTCGTGACGCATGACATGTTTCCGAAAAGGCCACCGCGAAGCACGGTGCACAGCCAGCCCGTCCACGCTGACCTTCCACTCCGGGGCGGAAGCGCCTAAGCAATGCCCCGCCTTCCAGAGAGGATCCTCTCTTCGAGTGGCCACGAAAAGCGGGAGATTGAAGCATGAAGATTGGGATGGTCGGCCTCGGACGCATGGGCGCGAACATGGTGCGTCGGTTGATGAGGGGTGGGCACGAGTGCGTCGTCTTCGACCGTTCGGAAACATCCGTAACCGACCTCGCTTCGGAGGGAGCAACCGGAGCGACTAGTCTCTCCGAGCTGGTTGACCTGCTTCCATCTCCAAGGGTCGTTTGGCTCATGCTCCCGGCCGCGGTCACCCAGGCGGCGATCGACGAGCTTGTCGCGCTGCTGCAGCCGGGCGACGCCCTGGTCGACGGCGGCAACAGCCACTATCGCGACGACGTGGACCGAGCCGAAAAGCTGGCACCCAAGGGGATCTTCTACGTCGACGTCGGAACGAGCGGAGGAGTCCACGGCCTCGAGCGGGGCTACTGCTTGATGGTGGGCGGGGAGCCAGAGGCTTTCGCCCGGCTGGAGCCAGCCCTCGAAACCCTCGCCCCGGGCGTGGAAGCGGCGCCGCGGAGCTCCGGCCGTTTGGGAGCCGTGGACACCGAGGAGCGGGGCTATCTCCACTGCGGGCCACCCGGCGCGGGGCATTTCGTGAAGATGATCCACAACGGAATCGAGTACGGGCTCATGGCGGCGTATGCGGAGGGCTTCAACATCTTACGCCACGCGAACGCGGGGAAGGCGACGCGCGAAGCCGATGCGGAGACCGCACCGCTGTCAGACGCACGCTACTACCAGTACGATTTCGAGCTCCCCCGGATCGCCGAGCTCTGGCGGCGCGGGAGCGTGATCCCGTCGTGGCTCTTGGACTTGACTGCGCAAGCGCTTCACGGCTCACCCGAACTCGGCGACTTCGGCGGTCGGGTTTCGGACTCAGGTGAGGGGCGCTGGACTCAGCTGGCGGCCATCGACGAAGGAGTTCCGGCGCACGTGCTCAGTGCCGCGCTCTTCGATCGCTTCGAGTCGCGCGGGCGGGGCGAGTTTGCCGCCAAGGTGCTGTCGGCGATGCGCCTCGGCTTCGGCGGGCACCACGAGAAAAAGTCCTGATTCGTTCTCGGACTCACCCAGGTCTCAGAAGGTTCCGGCGAGTCCCACACCCTGCAGTCGGGGCGCCATGACGGGGACGAGAGCGAGCATCCCCCGCATCGGCTCCGTCGGAATCTCAGCCCTCGCTAGCCAGAATGCGTCGATGGCGATCGCGAGCGACCAGCCCAAGAGTGCCCCTGCTCCGATCCAACGGCGGAGTTCCTCGGGTTCGTATTCGTCGCGTTCGTAGGCGACGAAGAAGCCGCTCAAGATTCCCGCGCTGGGTAGGGTGAGCCGAAGCAGAAGGCTGCCCCCCGCGGCGCCGGGGCGGCGGTGAAGCGAGTGGACGACCGGCGCACCGAGCGTGAGCACGGCGACGCCGGCCAGACCAACCGAACCCGCGGCATGGCGAAAGTTGTCCGCGGCATCCGTTCGGGACTCGGACACCGCCGCCACGCCAAACGCCCCGGATAAGGCGAGTCCAGCGCCGATGCCGTCAACCAACAAGGTGTCGTCTCGATACGACACCGTGCCGAAGTTCGTTGTCGCCGGTTCACTCGCTTCGAGTCGTTGGGCGTCCGTCGAACCCTCGGCGTTGCGTGGCCCCGACTCTGACAAGTTCGCCGCCCACACGTCGCCCGCCGACGCGGTGATGGCGAAGAGCAGCACAGTAAAGCGCAGGATCCATCGTCGAACGAGGGTCGTCCGCACGAGGCAACGCGGTTCGTCGGGCTCGATGCCCCGTCCTCGTCTTTTCGGCACCGTTCGGCGAGGATCGAAACACGTGTCAACGGTCGCCTCGCTCCACGCGCTGCGCTTGTCCTCAAACATCATAGGCACTGATTACTGAGAGCACACTCCATGCCATGGGTTCCAGCACGGGCTCCGTGGCAGTACCGCGGAGAGGAAATGCCCGAAGACCAGAAAGGTTCCCAACGCAACGTGACCGACTCGGGCGAGGACTCCGCGCCGTTCAGGCGCTAGCTCATCCGGCGCGCCGCTCTCTACCCTACGGTTCGTCAGGGCGATTCGAGCGGAATCGCTTCACCGCCCGAGGCAGAAAGAGCGCCGCCCCGACCAGCGCGAGGGCGATCAGCACCGTGGTCAGGGCGCCGCTGCCTCCTCCGAGGGCCTCGCGGCCCGCATAGCCGACGTAGGTGTAGGCAAGTCCGCCGGGAGCCATGCATACGGCGCTCGTGACGACGTACACGGGGAGAGAGATCTTCGTGAGCCCGAGCGCGTAGTTGAGCAGGTTGAAGGGGAAGACCGGAACCAGTCGGACGAAGGCGACGAAACGCCAGCCTTCCTGTTCGACTCCGCTGATCAGCGAATCGAGGCGCTTTCCGGTGCGTTCCCGCACCCAGTCACTGGCGATGTGGCGCGCGGCGAGAAATGCCAACGTCGCTCCGAGCACCGCGCCGGTCAGATTGTAGATGGTGCCGAGCACCGGTCCGAAAAGCGCGCCGCCGGTGACGGTAAGCACGCTTCCAGGCAGAAAGAACAGGGCGGCCACCGCGTAGAGCGCGATGAACGCGAGTGGTCCCCAGGGTCCCAGCCCGTCGATGAAGGCCCGGATGTGCGCTTCATCGAACTGGTCGCGCTTGGCCACGGCCACCGCAACGCCGACGAGGAGCACGACGAAGGTGACGATGCGGAGGGCGCGGCGCCTGGTCACGTCGTTCTCCCGTGATCAGGGCGGGTGACGTCGACGAAGGGCATGCGAAGCATCGAAACGAGGGTGCGTCCGACACTCTCGTCGACCCCCGCCACCCCGATCTTCATTCGGTCGTGCCCCAGAGCTGGCTGTGCGCGATAAGTGCCGAAGAGTCGGTCCCACACCGGCAGATTGAAACCGAAGTTACTGTTCGTCTCCTCGGGCCGAGTCGAATGATGCACGCGGTGCATGTCTGGAGTCACTACGAAGAGGCGGAGTACGGCGTCGACACGCGTGGGGATCCCAAGGTTGCCGTGATTGAAAAGCGCCGTCGCGTTCAGGATGACCTCGAACAGCATCACGGCGACCGGTGGCGCTCCCAGCGCGAGGACCGTGCCGATCTTGATCCCCATCGAGAGCACGAGTTCGACGGGGTGAAAGCGCAGGCCGGTGGTGACGTCGATGTCTCGATCGGCGTGATGCACCCGGTGGATGCGCCAGAGCAGAGGCACGGCGTGGAAGATCCGGTGCTGCCAGTAGATGAGCAGGTCCAGGAATACGACGCAGAGCAACACCCGAGTCCAGGCCGGCAGGAGGTCCGTGACGAGAGGCTGGTGCAGGAAGCCGAACCCGCGGTCTTGGGCCCAGGCGGCGACGAGCACCGCGGAAAACGCCGGCACCGCGCGGAGCACGAGCGTGTTCACCGCGACGAGCCCGAGGTTCGAAGGCCACCGAGCTCTGCGGGTCGCCGTCCGTGGACGCCTTGAGCGGCGCGCTTCACCGAACGCAACGATCGAAAACACCCCGAGGAATGCCGCGAGTCGGATCACGGGTTCGTGCGCCAGGAGGGTCTCGGTCATGGCTGGGTTCGAATGACAGGCCGCATGGAAGGGAGCGCACGAGTTCACTACAGCGGGAACCACTTGTGTCGACTGCCCCCTGAGAACGCCGGGTGGCGACGGGCTCGAGTTGGTCTCGCGTGTCGAGGATACCCCACGTTCGTCGAGAGCGCCGGGGGTCGGACTGGCCTCGTCGGGTCGCAGCCTGTCATGCGGGCGCTTGGGGGAGACCTTTTCAGGAGCGCGACGTGGCATCGCCACGGAGGGGTGCCTCGACTCTACTTTCGCGCTTCCTGCTTGGACCAGCTGTCGCGCAGCCCGATGGTTCGGTTGAACACGGGCCGTTCTTCCGTCGAGTCGTCGTCGACCGTGAAGTAGCCCAGCCTTTCGAACTGGTAGCGCCGCCCCGTCGGAGCGCCTGCCAAGCTCGGCTCAAGGCGGCATTCGGTGAGCACCTGCTTCGACTCCGGATTGAGAAACTCGAGGAAGTGCTTGCCCTCTTCGCCCTCGGGATCTTCTTCGGTGAAGAGGCGGTCGAACAGGCGGACCTCCGCCTTCACTGCGTGCTCTGCGGAGACCCAGTGGATGGTGCCTTTCACCTTGCGTCCGTCTTTCGGAGAGCCGCCTCGCGACTCGGGGTCCCAAGTGCAGCGAAGCTCTACCACGTCGCCAGCATCATTTTTGATCACCTCTTGGCAGGTGACCAGGCACGCACTTCGCAGGCGCACTTCCTGTCCCGGTGCGAGGCGGAACCACTTCTTGGGAGCGTCCTCGCGGAAGTCGTCGCGCTCGATGAAGAGCTCGCGGGAAAACGGCACCTTCCGGGTGCCCTGTTCGGGGAACTCGGGGTGCACCGGAGCCTCGAAATACTCGACCTCGCCTTCCGGGTAGTTCGTGATCACCAGCTTGATCGGATCCAGCACCGCCATGACGCGAGGACAGTGCGCGTTCAGATCCTCGCGCAAGCGGTGCTCGAGGAGCGCGACGTCGACCTGGTTGTCTCGCTTGGCTACCCCGATGCGGTCGCAGAACGCGCGGATCGATTCGGGCAGATAACCGCGCCGGCGCATGCCCGCGATGGTCGGCATGCGGGGATCATCCCAGCCATCCACGTGCCCCTCGGTCACCAAGAGCTGCAGCTTGCGCTTGCTTAGCACCGTGTAGGTGAGGTTCAGACGCGCGAACTCGATTTGCCGCGGCACCGGATCGAAGCCTCCCACCTCGTCGACGAACCAATCGTAGAGCGGGCGGTGGTTTTCGAACTCGAGGGAACAGAGCGAGTGCGTGACTCCCTCGAAGGCGTCCGAGAGCGGATGGGCGAAGTCGTACATCGGGTAGATGCACCAAGCGTCGCCCGCTCGGTGGTGATGCGCATGGCGGATCCGGTAGATGAGCGGATCGCGCATGTTGAGGTTTTTGTGGGCCATGTCGATCTTGGCTCGCAAGACCGCCTCACCATCCTGAAACCCGCCGCTCCGCATCTTCTCGAGCAGCTCGAGGTTCTCTTCGACCGTGCGATCGCGGAATGGGCTGTTCGTGCCCACCTTGTAGTAGTTGCCGCGGTTTTCTCGAATCTCTTCCGGGCTCTGACTGTCGACGTAGGCGAGACCCTTCTTCACCAGGGTCACGGCGCACTGGTACAGGCGCTCGAAGTAGTCCGACGCGAAGAAGATACGATCCTTCGGATCGAAGCCGAGCCAGCGAATGTCTCGCTCGATGGCCTCGACGAAGTGCGCCTCCTCGGCGATTGGATTCGTGTCGTCGAACCGCAGGTTGCATCGCCCGGCGTCGCTCAAGCGCGCCATGCCGAAGTTCAGGCAGACAGCCTTGGCATGGCCGATGTGCAAGTAGCCATTGGGCTCGGGCGGGAACCGGGTCTGAAGTTCGCCGTGGTTCTTTCCGGAAGCCAGGTCGGCTCGGACGATGTCCGCGATGAAATTCGGCGCTGCCGAGTCGTCGCGGATCTTGCCGGGGTTCGAGGGTGCGGTGTTCTTCGAGTCACTCATGAGGAGAACGCGGCGCGGGTGCCGGGCGGACGCCGCGGCCCACGGGCTTGGGGCGACCGGGCGGGGAGCATGCTTCGAAGGGTTCGAGCGGGCAAGGGGCCCGGCCGCAGGAGCCGTCAGGCTGCCCGGCGCCCCTCGAGGCGGGCCGCGTTTCATCACCCGGCGGCGGCGCTACCCGGCTGAATCAGTGCCTTTTCGAGTTCCCACTCGGTTCTTCCTTGGGGCACGTCGAATACCCGCGTGGCCTTCCCGTCCCGTACGGCGAGGGGGACACCATCGCAGTAGAGAATGCGGCTCGCGGCTACCGACGGGACGCGTTCTCCTGGCGTGAGGATGCCGACGAGGTTCAGCGGATCGGCCCCGCTTAGCGAGACCAGCGTTCCCCGCGGTTCCTCGCGACGGAGCTTGCGCAGCATGCCGACCGCCTCGGGGAGCGCGAACTGCTCACCGGAAAATCCGGTCACGAAGCGACCGCCGCGAATTTCTCCGCGCGCTTCGAGGCGGTGGTATACGCGGAGCAGATCACGCCACGGGGGGAGCCCTGTCTCCCTTTCCAGGACCTTTCGAAAGACGACGCCCCAGCGGAGGAGCAGGCTCCGAGCGAGCAGCTCGAGGTCCACGTCGTCCGTCTCGCGCCGCACCAAACTGAAACGGCCGGCAGCCTCCATGCCCAGCGTGCCGAGGGAGAGACCAGGGCGACCGCCCGCGGTGGGTCGACGCGTTCCGGGTCGCCTGAGGGGACGCCTCTTTTCGGCTGGTGTGATCAGGGTACGCAGCCCTGCAAACGCGTCCGCCGTCACCAGCCCTCGCGCGATCAGCTCGCCGAGGGCTTCCTCGGCGTGAGTCTTTAGCAGCCCCGCGTCCCGCACCAGCTCGTCGAAGAAGCAGGCGCCCCGTTCACGCAGGATGCCGAGCAATCTTTTTGCCGTACTTCCCAGCTCATCCTCATCCGCGGCTCCCGCGAGCCATAAGGAGGCCTGACCGCGCGGCATGAGAGCTACGGGTGTGGTGCGGACGGGACTGCTCCGTTTGCGGGCCCCGTTCGCGGGTGGAGAACGGCGCGCCCAGACGACGCGCCCCGAAAGGCACAAGGCATCGAGCCAGCTCGGGTCGTAGAGCTTCATTCGAGCGGGAAGGACGTCCGCTTCCCACGCGCCCGCCGCGATCTCGAAACCGGCGAGCTGTTCGATAGCGGCGTGAAGCCCTTCGGGACCCTCGCGCCGCGCGTCGGGCTCGAGCCCCTGCCAACGGAGAAGGAACCTCACGAACGTGGCTGCCGAGACCGGTTCGATCTCCCGGCGGAGCTTGCCGAGGGTTTGGCGGTGGATGCGCGCGAGAAGCCGCCGCTCGCAGACTTCGCCGACCGCCCCCGGGCGAAAGCTCCCGACGAGCAAGAAGCCCTCGACTTCCAACGCAGCCACTGCTCCGGCGGCGTCCGCCTCCTCGACGAAGAGGGACCTAGCGAGCTCTGCGCGTGTGGTGGGACCTACCATCTCCAGCCGACCCCGCACGAGCTCTATCAGTGCACTCTCGCGAGTCCACGTCTCTGCCCGGAGCCTCTCCGGGGGTACGACGCTCGCCGGTTCGGGTGAAGCACCC
>JBNKGC010000017.1:0-53517 GCA_050289625.1 Polyangiaceae bacterium
ATCGGCATGCCCTGCTCCCATCTTCGCAAGCGGGGATCGTCCTTCGAGACGCTCTCATCCAGCCAAAGCCAGTAGACCTTTTCGGTGGCGTGGTCGGGGCGCAGCACGGCAGTGGCCAAGTCTCCGTCGTTGGTAAACAGGAGTGCTCCCGTCGTGTCCCGGTCGAGCCTGCCGACGGGAAAGACCCCAGCAGGCATTCGAGCGAGCCATCTTTGGAGATCACGCTTTCCCAGAGGATCTCGCGTGGTGCTCGTCACGCTCCGCGGCTTGTTCAGCAGGAAGGTGTCGAAGCTGAGCCTGGGATGAATGCGCTCGCCGTCGAGACTGACGACGTCGCCGTCGAACACGAGTTCGTTGCCCTGCAGAGGGGCACCCGCAGGAGCCACGGGGAGACAATGCACGCGGCCAACTGCCAGCGCCTCGGTGATCACCGCGCGTGGCAGATCGGTGGCGTCGCGGATGAATTTGTCGAGACGCCGAGGGAGAGCCACGAGCTGAGGGTAACCAGCCTACGGCACGGTGCAATTGAATCGCGGGTCCTCGGCGCCTTCGAGTGCGTCGTTTGCGGCGAAGCAATCCGCGCTCGCTCGCAGTTCGGGGCGGAGCCCGCCCGGCGGGTCGATTTGGATCGGTCCTGATGTCTCGCCCGGAGCCAAATCGAAGCCGAATGACGACATCTCCTGGGGGCGACGCAGCGCAAGCTTCCCTGGCGCGGTCTATCGTTCATTGCTCCCACGAGCTCGCAGGGGACGGGCATCCCGGTGATTCTGGGATCGCAGAAATAAAGCCGCATATAGCGATCACCGCTTACTGTGATCGCCGAAAACATAAGCGCGGAGAGCTCGCCACCCGTGTCGGTGTCGGTCGCGATGGGCTCGAGAGTGCTACGCCCAACGGCATCGTGATGCGGGCGGGCTCTTGACCGGTCACCGTCGCGAACTCACCGGCGACGGCTGACTGCTCGGGAGCTCGGGGACGCGTGGCGCCGGTCCCCAGTTTCGCACGCTCGGCAACGAACGGTAGAGCATCCAGTGGTAGAGGGCTCGCGGAAGCAAGCGACGCATCATGTCGAAGAGCCAGGCGTCCAGAGTTGCGGGGACGCGAAGGGGCGGATGGCTTCTCCGGATCGTCTTCATCACCTTGCGGGCGACGCTCTCCGGCGTGGCAGGAACCGCCCGCATGATGCGGGCGATGAACCCGGTCATGTATTTGTAGTGGGCGTAGTACGGCGAGCGCTGGATGCTGTGGGCGCTCTGGCTTTGCCGAGTGAAGCGCACCCGTTCGAACCCGTCCGAGTTCACGAAACCTGGCTCGATCAGAGTGACGTAGATGCCCCAGGGGCGTACCTCGTACGAAAGGGCCTCGCTTGCACCCTCCAGGGCGAACTTCGAGGCGCTGTAAACGCTCATCGTCGGCATCGCCATCATGCCGCCTACCGAGGAGATGTTGAGGATGCGGCCGTAGCGTCGCTGCCTCATGCCTGGCAGCACGAGGCGCGTGAGCTCCATCGGCGCGCGGTAGTTCACGTTCATCTGCGCGAGGCGATCCGCTTCGGCCACGTGCTCGACCACAGCGCGATAGCTCACGCCGGCATTGTTCACGAGCACGTCGACTCCACCCCAGCGCGTCGCGGCCTCTTCTACGACGGCCACTTGTTGTTCGGGGTCGGTCACGTCGAGAGCCCGGAGCCAGACTCGCTCGTTTTCGTGGATACCCTCCTCGGCAAAGCGGTCGATGGAGGCTTCACGGGCCGTGAGGATCACACGATACCGCTCGTCGGCGATGACACACCGCGCGATGGCCAGCCCCAAACCGCGGCTCGCGCCCGTCACGAGGACGGTGTGGGGGCGGCTCGATGGGGCAGGGGAGGCCATGGCAACATTTCAATGTGACACACCCGTCGGCATGGTGCGGCGACGGGCCGGCACGGCGCGGTGAAGGGGCCGAGGAGCGTGTTCGGCTGCGGGAAAAAGCCTGCGATTCCGCCGCGCGGCCGACGGGAGCGATGCCCTCACGACCATTCTGTCCGCGCATGTGAGTGCTGGGAGCACATGCCTCGTGCGCGACCGCGGAATTGCACAGCGCTGGCGGCACCGCCGGCGAGTCATGCGGCGGAAGGCAACTGCTGGTAGCTTTCGTCGAGGATGAGCCGGCGGTTGTCCATCTCCTGGGTGCTGGTGGTGAGCGCCGCGGCGGGGTGCCGGGTTCACACCGCGCCTCAAGGCCCAGCGGCAGCGATCTTCGCTGGTTCGGCCGTCGCAGCTTCGGCCGTCAACCGAAAGATGACGGGTGACTGCTACGCCGTTTGCTTGGACGGGTGGCACTGTGACCGGGAGAGCGGGCTCTGTCGGCGCAACGAACAGGAGGAGGGGGCGCCGCCCAAGGGCTTTCGGGAAACCGGCGCGGCTCCTGCCGCGCAGCTCGGTGACTCAGGCAGTCCCGTGGAAGGCGAGGCCGACTCACCGCCCAGGCCCTCGCAGGCACGGAGCCCCGTGCAGGAACGAGGTGAGGGAACCGAAGCGCACGCGGCCCAAGCGAATGACGGCAGTCGTGCCGCGCCGGGTGACGCAGGGGACGCGGTGGAACCGCCGACCTCCGAGACCGCACCGTCCGGCGCTTTCGGGAGCGACTGCGGTCCCCCGATGGTTTGTGCTCTAGAGGAACCCGACCAAGCGGACGACTGAAGCGCGGAGTTCGCCCGCTTCGTGGCCCGTGGGAGCTCGGCCGCCAGTCCCCTCGTTCTTCCGTTTGCTCCCCCCGCCGGCTTGGGTAGAGTCGCATCCTCGCTCGGGGCGTGGCCCCTGCTGGCTTGACCGCCGGCTGGGGGTCGCTGAGAAGGACCCGTCGAACCTGATCCGGATCATGCCGGCGGAGGGAAGCGAGCTGAAAGCTCCTTTTCCTCCCGCCCGCGGGAGACAATGTGATGAGCTACCAGTTGCCCCTCCAAGGCGCCGAAAACCCCTCCAGTGGCCGTGAAGGCACCAACCCGGGGTCGTTCGCGAACCGGGCCAACGTCGGCGGTCCGCTCGCCTTCTCGTCGCCGGACACGCCCGGCATGCCCGCTCCGAGCGACAAGACGGCCTGGGATTTCATGCCCGCGGGCTGGCGCCAAGAGGGCGGCGCGTGGGTTGCGCCCGAAGGGTTCTCGCCCATCACCCAGCTCGAGCACGCGCGGCTCGGGCAGGTCACTCCGGAAATGCGGCGGGTGGCTGAGCGCGAGCCCCACCTCACCCCGGAGCAGGTCTGCGGGGAGGTGGCTGCGGGTCGCATGATCCTTCCTGCCAACAAGGTGCACCTCGGTTACCGGCTCGACCCGATGTGTATCGGTCGTGCGGGCAAGACCAAGGTGAATGCCAACATGGGAGCTTCACCGATTTCGTCGGGCACCGACGAAGAAGTGGAGAAGCTGCGCTGGGCGGAGCGCTGGGGTGCCGACACCGTGATGGATCTCTCCACCGGCGGGGATCTCGATGCTTGTCGGCGAGCCATCATCCAGAACTCGCGAGTGCCCATCGGCACGGTGCCCATCTACTCGATGATCCTGGGCCGGAAGATCGAGGATCTGACGGACAAGATCATCATGGACACCCTGCTGCACCAGGCAAAGCAGGGGGTCGACTACTTCACGATCCACGCTGGGGTGCTCCGAAAGCACCTGCCTCTCGTGAAGGACCGCCTCATCGGCATCGTCAGTCGCGGCGGATCACTCCTCGCCAAGTGGATGCTCGTCCACGGCAAGGAAAATCCCATGTACACGCACTTCGACGAGATCTGCGACATCATGCGGGAGTACGACGTGTCGTTCTCGCTGGGCGATGGCCTGCGTCCGGGCGGTCTCGCCGACGCGAGCGATGCGGCGCAGCTCGGGGAGCTCTCGGTGCTGGGTGAGCTCACCGAGAAGGCGTGGAAGAACGGCTGTCAGGTGATGGTGGAAGGCCCGGGACACGTGCCCTTCGATCAGATCGAATACAACATGAAGTTGCAGCGGCGGTTGTGCCATGGCGCGCCGTTTTACGTGCTCGGCCCGCTCGTGACGGACGTCTTTCCCGGTTACGATCACATCACGAGCTCGATCGGAGCGACGGCTGCCGGCTATCACGGCGCGAGCATGCTCTGCTACGTCACCCCGAAAGAGCACCTCGGTCTTCCGAAGAAAGACGACGTCAAGCAGGGTTGCATCGCCTACAAGATCGCCGCTCACGCCTCCGACGTGGCCCTTGGAATTCCGGGCTCTCGCGACTGGGACGACCAACTCACCAAGGCGCGTGCCGCGCTCAACTGGGAGAAGCATTTCGAGCTGTCCTTCGACTCGGACACGGCCCGCGCCTTTCACGACGAAGACCTCGACGTGGACACCGACTTTTGCGCGATGTGCGGCCATGACTGGTGCTCGGTGCGCATTTCGAAGGAAATCAACGAGTTTACCAGCGGCAAGGCGGAAGGCTTCGAACGGGAGAGGGTCCTCAAGTCGCCCGCACTCACGGTCGAGCAACAGGAGATTTTGCAAAAACGCGGCGTTTTGAGTCCCAGCGAGATCCACAAGCTGGCCAGCAAAACGAAGCGGGCCCTGGGTGGTGAAGGGGAGCGCGCGTCGTGCCATTCGGATTACGTCGATTCGGCGCAGGCTGAGGCCATCCAGAAGGAGAAGTTGGTTCCCCTTCGCACGAGCAAGGAAGCCCCCGCGGCCGAATGAATCTCACGAAGCTCGTCGCGCTGCTCGCCACGATTGCGGCATTCGGGTGCACGCCCGAAGATGCGGTTTCGCGCGGCGCGACGGGCGGGAAGCCGACTCCAGCCCGAACCAAGGTCGTCGAGTCCGCGACCCGTAAGCCCGGTTCAGGACCTGCAGCGCCCGCGCGAAGGCCGCAGTACGAGGCGCTTCCGGAGCTGGACCACGCCTACGCCCCGCGCATCACCGATGGGGGGTGGGGCGCCCTGGCCTTTCGTGACGATTCGGACCACGCAAAGAGCCTCCCTCTGCGCCTCGTTCGCCACCGCGTGGGCGAAGCGGTCGAACGGTACGATCTTCCGTGTCGGGCAGCGGAGGTGATCGCAGAAAACCCGGTGGCTGGTCGAGTTGCGTGGGTCGAAGGCGCGATCCCAAAGCAGAAGCTTCGCCTGTGGGACTTGGGGATGACGTCGGAGGCCCTCGAGGGGATCTTCAAGGATGGTGCCCTTGGCGAGTCCCAGGCCTTGATCCTGACGGGACGCATGGATCGGCGCGGCTGGGTGGAGCGAGCCAACGGACGAACCGCCTTTCGCCATCGTGGTGGCAAGTGGAGCGAGCTGGAGCTTCCCGGTCCCGCCGAAGCAGGCTTCGCACAATGCTTCTGGGACGTCACCGAGCGGCGAGGAACCGACGACTTCGTGCTCCTTCAGATCTGCGCGGCTCCGGGTCGGGAGTTCGCTTACGCGGTTTTTCGACTCGAAGCGGGAGGTGACGAACCGGTGCGCATCCCCTTCGACAACGCGGTGTTTTCCCAGCGTCGCATGGCGCGAGGAAGCTTCGTGGTCGACGGGGACGGCACCATCAATCTCGGGAATCTCTCGCTGGGCAGAGAGACGGGCGAGACTGCTTTGGCGCGGCTTCGACCGGGGGCCAACGATTGGGCGGTCGTGCGTCGATCGGCGCCGACGCGCATGATGTCCAGCGTGGGCACGTCAGGAGACCGTGTCCTCATGGACTCCGGTCCGGGGGAGCTGCTCGTGTCGCGCGACGGTGGGAAGGTCTTCGAGACGGTTCCTCTCGAGGCAAGCGGGAGCGACCTGCGCGGTTGCAGCCAGCTGGGTTGCCTCTTCGCGACGGCTGGCCCCGCGCGCGTCGTGCTCCGACGCTGGTAACGCGTGGCTTGGCCTCCGATCAGGCGCCTCGCTGTGGGAAGGCGCGGGGGAACGGGGGATGCGGTGCCCCCACGATGCGCGAGTAGACGCGCACCATCAGCGCGATGATGTCGTCGTTGAAGTCGAAGTGGGGGCTGTGAAGGGGCGGATCATTCACGCCGCGCCCGGTGCCGATGAGCGCGTACGCTCCCGGTACCTCGGCGAGGTAGTAGCTGAAGTCCTCGGCTCCCATGAAGGGTACGCCCTCCGACCACTGGAAGTCGGCGCCCAGCTCGTGAGCGAGCGCTTTTCTGAAGTGCTCCGCCTCGCCCGGGTGATTGACGGTTGCCTGATACGCCGGCGAAAATTCGAAGTCTGCTTCGACGCCTGCTGCAGTGCAGACGCCGCGCAGCACCTCTTCCACGCGTTTCGCGAGATCGTCTCGCAGCGACGTCTCGGCTGCGCGAATGGTCCCCGTGAGCTCGGCGGTCTGGGGAATGATGTTGTGCGTTGTACCACTCGAGAAGGTTGCCACCGTCACGACGGCGGCCTTCTGCGGCGCGACGTTTCGCGAAACGATCTGCTGCACCAGGGAAACGAACTGCGCTCCAGCGACAATGGGATCCCTGCAGGCCTCCGGCGTGGACGCGTGGCCCCCCACTCCGCGAATCACGATGCGAAAGTACCCGTTGCTCACGAGCACGGTGCCCTCGGGCGCGGCGGCGCGACCGAGCGGCATCGTCGGAAGATTGTGGTACCCGAAGATCGAACCCACACCTTCGAGGCAACCCGCCTCGATCAGCGCCTTGGCGCCGTGTCCGCCTTCTTCAGCCGGTTGAAAGATCAGGCGTACCGGGTTCTTCAGAGAGGCTTCGTGAGCCTTCAGCCACGCTGCCGTGGCAAGCAGGCTGGCCGTGTGACCGTCGTGGCCGCAGGCGTGCATCACACCCTCGTGTTGCGACTGGTGTTCGGCGTCCGTTCGCTCGTTCAGGGGCAGCGCGTCGATGTCCGCTCGCAGTGCAATCCGTGGAGCTTCGCCATCACCCAGATCGACGAGAGTTCCCGTGTCGGTGCAGGGACGCCACGCAAGCCCTAGGCGTTCGAGCTCGCGCCGAATGCGTCCGGTGGTTTCGATCTCTTTCCACGTGCGCTCCGGGTGTCGGTGGAGCTCCCGGCGAATTGCGACGGCCCGCTCGATGATGTCTTCGAATCCCGGTGGCATGGCGTGGCAGCATCGCGCTCTGGGCGCCTCAGCTCAAGTCGAGTTCAGAAGGAACACTCGCGAGCGCGAACCGACCGTGGCAACGTGTCGTCATGCTCACTGCGATCAATCCCGCCACGTCACGAGTCGTTCGAGAGGTTCCTTCTGACAGTGACAAGGAAGTCGACGAAAAGCTGGCTCGTGCGAAGCATGCGTTTCGCATTTGGCGCAAAACGCCTTTGGCCGAACGCGCGGAGTACCTGAAGAGGCTGGCTTCCATTCACCGGGAGCGTGCGGCCGAGCTCGGCGCCCTGATGACGGAAGAGATGGGAAAACCCGTGCGTGAGGCCCTCGGCGAAATCGAAAAATGCGCCAAAACAGCCGAGTACTATGCGGAGCACGGCGCGGGTTTCCTCGAGTCGGAGGCGATCGCGTCGGATGCGCAGCGGAGCTACGTGCAGTACCTACCCCTCGGCACGGTGCTCGGCATCTTGCCGTGGAACTCGCCCTTCTGGCTGGCGTTTCGGGTCGCGATTCCAGCGCTCTTGGCCGGCAACGCGTGCCTGATCAAACCCGATCCGAACGTCCCTGGCTGCGGGAAAGCCCTGGCCGACGCCTTCCGCGCAGCGGGTGGTCCCGAAGGGCTGTTCGACGTGCTCTTGGTCGAGACCGATCGGGTCGAACGCGTCATCCGAGATCCGCGCATCGCGGCGATCTCGTTCACCGGATCGAGTGGGGCGGGCAGCAAGGTCGCTTCCATCGCGGCAGCCGAGATCAAGCCAGCGGTGCTCGAGCTCGGGGGTTCGGATCCGGCCGTCATTTTGGCCGACGCCGATCTCGATCGAGCCGTACCGATGACGTGTACGGCTCGAACGATCTGTGCTGGCCAGTCGTGCATCGCCTCCAAGCGTGTTCTGGTAGAAGATGCGATCTACGACGAATTCCTGGAGCGATTCCGCGAGCGTCTCGCTGCCATCCGGCAGGGGGATCCCACCGACGAAGGCACGGACATGGGACCCATCGCGCGCTCCGATCTGCGGGACACGCTCCACCGCCAAGTGACCGAGAGCATCCACCAAGGTGCGCGCCGCCTCCTCGGGGGTGAAATGCCGGAAGGGCCGGGCAGTTTTTATCCTGTGACTCTCCTGGCGGATGTGACTCCGGAAATGCCGGTGTTTCGTGAGGAGACGTTCGGGCCCGTGGCAGCCGTCACGCGGGTAAAGGATCTCGACGAAGCACTCGAGCTCGCCAATCAGACCGAGTACGGGCTCGCAGCGAGCATCTGGACCGATCCCGAGCGGGGCGAGGCCCTAGCGCGCGACATCGAAGCCGGTCAGGTGGTGGTCAACGGACTGGTGAAGACGGACGCCCGGCTTCCAAGTGGCGGCATCAAGAAGTCCGGCTACGGTCGAGAGCTCGGTCCGCACGGCATCCGCGAATTCACCAACGCGCAGCAAGTGTGGATCGGAGCCTGAGCTCAGTTCCTGGCACGCGCATGGGCTCCGGTCGTCGCCGGCCCTTGAGCATTGAAACCGCTCGACTGGGCTCCCAGCGGGCGAGCGCCAAAGAGCTCGTGGGGGTGAAGCGGAGGAGACGGCGCGTTCCGAGGGCAGTCAGCCCTTGGAGACGAAGTGCCGATCCAGAGTGAAGAACGACTCGCACCCGGTCGCAGTCACGTAAATCGTGTCGGAGATCCCGCAGGTCTTGTCGCCGTCCACCCCCCAGAGCCAGGGGATGATGTGGAAGGTCATGCCTTCCTTGAGGACGGCGGTGTCACCCTGCTTGACGCTGATGATGTAGCCTTCGTCCCAACTCGGTGGGAAAGCGATCCCGATCGAGTACCCGGAACGGGTGATGAGATCGGCCCCGATGTCGTTGTGGACGAGCATGTCCCGGACCAAGTTGTCGAGATCCGACACGGTGACTCCGGGTCGCACCAGGTCGTGCACCGCGTCGAGCGCGTTCATCATGAGCGTTTCGGCTCTCTTCATCGACGGGCTGATGCCGCCGAGAACCACGGTGCGCATCATCGCGGTGTGGTAGCGGCGACAGCACCCCCCCACCTCGAGAAATGCGTGCTCGCCCGGTTGGATGGCGCGTCCCTCCCAGGTAGCGTGGCCGATCATCGAGCGGGGACCCGTCGTCACGTAGGGGAGGACGGCAGGGTACTCGCCACCGGCGCGGAACATGGCCTGGCAGATGTCGGCGGCGATGTCGTTTTCGGTGGCGCCTTCCTGCACCGCGGCAAAACCCGCGAGCATGCCGGCCTCCGTCGCTTGTGCGGCGCGACGCATGATCTCGATTTCGTATTTGGACTTACAGACGCGTCCCTCCTCGACGATGCCGAAGCAATCCTGAAGACGACCTCGCTTGAACAGTCCGTGAATCCGGTCTTGGAAGTAGGCGGGAAAGAAGTAGCTGTTCCGTTCGTAACCGACGGCTCCGCTCTCCACGCCGAGGTCACGCAGCACGCTGTGGAGCATCTGCATGGCATCGCCGGTGTCCGAGTAGGGGCTGGTTCTCTCCACCCAGGTGCGTGCGTGGATGTTCGACTCCTCCATCTCCCGGGTGATCATCACCGGATCGCCGCTGGCCGGAACCACGATTGCCTGGAACCACGAGTAGCCGCTGGTCTGAAAATCCGTGAGATACATGATGTTCTCCGGATCGCTGATGATCACCGCGTCGAGCAGCCGCTCGCCCATCCGCCGCTGGAGCTCTCCGAGCCTGCGCTCGTACTCCTCCATGGGGAAGGTCATGTCGTCGCGTTGTCGCATGGCTCAGGCTGCCTCCCGGACCGCTGCTTCGAAAATGTCGAGTCCTTCGTCGAGCACGTCGTCCTCGATGGTGAGCGGTGGGATCAGCTTCATCACGTTGAGCGACGGGCCGCAGGGACAGATGATGAGACCTTTGTCGAAGCAGGAGGAGGTGATCTTCTTTGCCGCATCGCTACCGACGTCGGCTCCCTGAATCATGCCGCGACCGCGCACCGCGGAGACGACGGGAGACTCCTTTTGCAGGGCGTCTAGGCGCGCGCGCATGCGTGCACCCTTGCGCCGTACGGCGAGAAGAAACTCGGGGTCTTCGAAGAACGACAGGGCTTCCGCGCCTGCCACGAACGACAGTCCGGGTCCGCGAAAGGTGCCGGTGTGCTCTCCGGGTGACCAGGCGTCCCGCTCGGGCTTGACCAGGCACATGGCGAGCGGAGTCCCGTAGCCGCCGATGCCCTTGGCCAGTACGATGACGTCCGGGTCGAGCCCCATGTCCTCGAAGCTGAAGTACGAGCCAGTGCGGCCACAGCCCACCTGGATGTCGTCGACGATGAAGAGAGCCCCACACGCGCGCGCCAGTTCCTGAACCTGTCGGAGCCACTCGGCGCGCGCGACGTTGACCCCACCCTCGGCCTGGATCGCCTCGACGATGAACGCAGCCGGCGGCCGGAGGCCACTCGATGGATCAGTCACCGCCTTGCGAAACGCCGCGAGCGTGTCCACGCCACTGCCGAGATAGTCGTCAAAGGGTTCGCGAACCGTGTGGTGGAGCGGCACCCCCGCCGCCGCCCGGTGGACACCGTTGCCGGTGCATGCGAGTGCTCCCAGCGTCATCCCGTGGAAGCCGTTGGTGAAGGCCACGACGTCGAAGCGCCCAGTGATTTTCCTCGCCAACTTCAGTGCGGCTTCGACGGCGTTTGACCCCGTGGGTCCAGTGAACTGCATCTTGTAGTTCATGCCCCGAGGCTCGAGCACCACCTTTTGAAAGCGCTCCATGAACCTGCGCTTGGCGGTCGTCGCCATGTCGAGGCTGTGGGCAATTCCGTCCTCTTGCAGGAACTGGATCAAGCTGTTCTTGATGCGTTCGTTGTTGTGCCCGAAGTTCAGCACTCCGGCGCCGGCAAAGAAGTCGATGTACGAGCGACCACTTTCATCGACCTGCTTGGCGTTCTTGGCGGACTCGAACACCACGGGGTAGGTCCGACAATAAGTGCGCACGCCAGATTCGAGTCGCTCGAAAATATCCATCATCATCACCTTCCTTCAGCAGCGAGCCTGCGAGGCCCCGTTGGCGCGACGGTCCGCCGCGAGTGAAATGTGGACTCGTTGCGGTCCTTCGGCGCGGAGCCGGTGCGGCACCACAGCTCGCATTCGCCATTTCCACCGGAGATCGCTCCGTTCCGCTCCTCCGTCGACCGTGGGGAGACACGGCGCGAGGTGCGCGGGAGGACGTGGCGAGCGTCACGCCCATCAATCTAGCGCGCCAATGTTGCCAGTGGGTTTTCGCATTGAACCGAGACGACGGGTGTGGAATGGAGCGATGCGGTGGGAGTCGCCGCTCATCTCAGAAGCTGCGAAGGTCGGCGCGAGCGGATTCGCGCCCGCATCGTGAGAGCTGCGAACTTTCGCACGACCGAGCCAGGTGATCCGGCGATGACGAGTCGGCGTCGCGCACATGTGGACCAGTGTGGAGGAACTTTCTGCGGATTGAAAGCCGAGGATCCGCAGAGCCCCGTCCGGGTGTCGTTCGACCACCCGTTCAGGTCGTGATCTGATTGATGAGACCGCCTGCCAGAAGCGCGTCGCGCTGCCTCGCGGAGAGGTGATGTCGAACGACGTGCTCTGTGCCGTCACCATCGCCATCGCGGATGGTGATCTGACGACCGTCTCGAAGCTGTTTTCGAACTTCATCGATCTCGAGCCGTCCAGTTTTCTCTACGGCCTCGACGGTGGATTCGTCGGCTTCGAGAGGCAAGACTCCGAAATTGCCCACCGCTCACGCCGTGACGGCGCAAGAGCTCGAGGAGCACGTCTTTGGCGCTCACCCACTCGGGGAGCTCGCCTTCGAGCCGAATGCCCCAAATGGTCTCGTCTTCTCCGACGTCGCGCACGCAGTGCATCGCGGTCAGCGCGACACCGGGAGCCACACGTGAGGCGGTGCAGGCGAGGCCCGGCCTGCCGTCGAAACCCTCGTGAAGAACCGCGACGAGCACCGGGAGCGCCGGGTCGGTATCGATTCCGGCGTCTTCGCTAGCGTACTTGATGGCAGACGCTACTCGGGCGGTGGGTTCGCTGCAGGCGGGCGCGTCGAGCCCACAGGCGACCCCGCTGAACCCCAGCAGGCAGGGCAGCAGCGCGGTTTTCGTGCGCGGGCGCCAGGTACGAGGGAAGCGTGCCCGCTGGCAGGCAGGCGCGGTGGGGCGTCGCATGGGCTCGGCGCAGTGAAGTGAAAGGCTGGGGGGAAGAGCAACCGTAAACCACTGTGTGGGAGGCTCACCGGGGCAACGCGGCCAAACCCTTGGGGAGACGAACTGTCGGCCGATCAGCGGGCGAAATGCGAACACGAAGCGAACCAATCGCGCGGCGCGAAGCCACACGATGGCTGCGAATCGCTCGGACGAATGCGAAACGACACTCTCGGACGCAGACGCTACACTCGAATCAACGTGACCGTCCTCGCTCTGTCCGCCGTCCTCGGGCTCCTGCTTTACTCCCTGGCCGTGCTGCACGCCTATTGGGCCGTCGGCGGGTCCTGGGGTGGTCGTCAGGCGGTGCCAACCATCGGTGATCGCCCGGTGTTCGAGCCGAGCCCCCTTGCCTGCTCAGTGGTCTCGCTCCTCCTCTTCGTGACGGGCAGCCTGCCTTTCGCGGTCACCTTGCTGGACTCACGCGGCGGGGCGCACGAGTGGGCGCATCGAGCGCTATTGGCGGTGGGCATCGTGTTCGTCGCACGAAGCATTGGAGAGGGACGGTTCGTCGGCTTCTTCAAGCGCGAGAAGGACACCGAGTTTGCTCGCTTGGATTCACTCTTCTATTCGCCGTTGTGCCTAGCGCTGGGTTGCGGCTACGTCGCGCTCTTCGCGATGACGTGACGCTCCCCGGGGTCCCAAGAGGTATCCGAACGAGAGCGAGCAGAGGTGCTCGACCACCTGCTCCCGCGCCAACTCCGGATGACTGCGCGCGAGTGCCAGGAGCGCTCGAGCCCGCCTGGCGCTCAGTGATACCGGTTCGGGTCCCTCTCGGAGCCGTCATCGGGCAGAAGGTCGATCTCTTCGGGCTGGAGCGGTCGCGAGATCACATACTTTTCGCTCAGCCAATTGCCGAGGTCGATCTTCTTGCAGCGGGCCGAGCAGAACGGTCGGGGCGGGTAGTCGTCCGGAACGTCCAGCTCTTTCTTGCAGATCGGACAGCAGATGTGCACGCGTCGAGCTTACCAAAGGAGGAGCGATGGACCAGCGGCCCCTCCGGTTGGCGTCCGTTTCCGCTCAGGTTCGCAGACGGGCGTCGCTCACGGTCGATCGGTCCTCGCGACCCTTCGCGGCATCAGGGCTTGGGCTCGACTGGCCCGCCCCGCTGACCCTGCCGAGCCCGTTGACCGTGCCGTTCGGTCGAAGAGCACTCCGAGCCCTCCGATGGCGCAGTCGCCAGAGCGTCAGCGAGGGCCGCCGCCGTGATGGGCTTGGTCAAATACCCCACCATCCCGGCCTCTCGACAGCGCTCGGCATGCTCCGGCAAAGCGCTTGCGGTCAGCGCCAAAATCGGGGCAGGCCGCTCGCTTGCTGCGATTCGTCGGGCCGCTTCGTAACCGTCCATCACGGGCATGTGGCAGTCCATGAGAACGGCGTCGAAGTGGGTGGACGACGCGACTCGGACCGCCTCTTCGCCGTTTTCGACGATCGTGCATTCGTGTCCGAGTTTCTGCAAAATGCCGCGAACGACCATCTGATTGACCGGGTTGTCTTCGGCCACCAGAACCCGCAGCGGGGCGACGTCGTTCGTCGGAGTCGGAGGGGACAGGTCGGGGTGCAGGGAGCTCGGGGGTTCCTCGGTTACGGCTCGACGCAAGTGAGTCTCGCGGATCGGTGAAGCGATGACGCGAACGTCGGGTGAATAGACCTGGCCCCGCGCCCCGAACGGTGACGCGGCAACGAGAACTCGCGTAACCACCGTGTCCGAGTCGAAGAAGGCGCGCAGGTCTCGAGACTCGCGGACCGCGAGTTCCGACGCCAAGACCACGTCGAAGTCCTCGGTGGCGGCGCGGAACGCAGCCTCGGATGGGTCGGTCGTGGTCGTCGCCATGCCCCAGGCGGTCAGCGGCGACTCGAGCGCTTCGCGTTGGAGGTCGTCGTGCGTGACACAGAGCACCTTGCGACCAACGAGTTCCTCGGGGCTCGTCACGAACGCAGGGCTTTCCATCGGAACTTCGAGCCAGAAGGTGCTGCCATGGGCCAGTTCGCTTTCCACACCCACGCGGCCGCCCATGGCCTCGGCGAGGCCCCTGCAGATGGAAAGTCCCAGTCCCGTTCCGCCGTAGCTCCGGGCCCAGGACTGGTCGACTTGGTGGAAGGGCTCGAACAAGAGGTGCTGCTGATCGGTGGCAATTCCGATCCCCGTGTCGTGCACGGCGATGCGAAGCGTCTCTGCGCCGTGATGACGCCGGGTGCCGGCTCTGAGGTGAACCGATCCCTTTTGGGTGAATTTCAGAGCATTTCCCAAGAAATTGGCGAGCACCTGATGGACGCGCCGCTCGTCCCCCACGAGGGACCGAGGCACGCTCGGATCGATGATGGCTTCGAAGCTGAGCCCGCTCGCGCTCGCCTGGTAGGCGAACTGCCCCAGCACTTGCTCGAGCAACTCACGTGGGGAGTAGGCGCCCTTGTTGATCCTGAACTGACCCACCTCGAGCTTCGAAAAGTCGAGAACGTCGTTCAGGAGCGTCATCAAGGTTTTTGCGGAAAGCTGGATGTTTTCCAGGAGGTCCCGCTGTTCGACGTCGAGCTGGGTCTCGGCAAGGCGCTCGGCCAAGCCGATGATGCCATTCATGGGTGTGCGAATTTCGTGGCTCATCGTCGCCACGAATTCCGACTTCACGTTGGCGAGGCGAAGCGCCTCGTCCCGGGTGTTCCGAAGGTCCTCTTCACGTCGTCGGATTTCTTCATTGGCCTCCCGGAGGCGCTGGACGAGGATGTTCAACTCCTGCGCGTGCGCCCTTTCGCGGTCGAGGGCTTCCTGCTGCTGCTGCAACTCTCGCGTCTTCTGCGAGACGAGGAGCTCGTGTCGTTGGCTGTGGATGAGCTGGTCTGCCTGTATGCGGACGAGCTCAGTCCTTCGAAACAGATCGACGAAGACCGAAGCCTTGGCGAACAGGACTTCGGCCACGATGGGCTTGAAGATGAAATCCACGCCACCGAGTGCGTATCCCGAGCGAATCCTGCGGTCCGTTTGATCGTGCGCTGTGACGAAGACGATGGGTGTCGTGCTCGAACGTTCGCGGGAGCGGATCAGGCGCGCCGTGGCGAGGCCCGACATGCCTGGCATCTCGACATCCATGAGGATGAGGGCGAAGTCGTGCCTCAAGACCTTTTCCAGGGCCTGCTCGCCCGAGGCGACTGCCACGAGCTCACACTCAAGGTCGGTCAATATTGCCTCGAGCGCGACGATGTTCTCGCAATTGTCGTCGACGACGAGAATTGCCGGCTTCACGTTCGACGCTTCCGGCGGGAGCCTCATCTGGTATTGCGCCACGATGACGCCTCCGCGAGTCGAATGGCACCGTCTCGAGTGCGACGGTGCGCTCCCCAAATCCAGAGCAGTGATAAGAGTGTTTGTTCTTCGATGGGTTTGGGGAGGTAGTCCGATGCGCCGACCTCCAAGCATTTCTGTCGATCGCCGGCCATCGCCCTGGCTGTTACGGCGATGATCGGGAGATCTTTCGTGGCAGGATTGGCGCGGACCCGCCGGGTAACCTCGTACCCATCCAGCTCTGGCATCATCGTGTCGGTGAGTAATATGTCGATGTTCGGATCGCGTTCGAGTACCTCGAGTCCGGCGTGACCACCGGTGGCGAACGAGACCTCGATCCCGTGCGATTCGAGAACGGTCGTCACCGCGAAGACGTTGCGCATGTCGTCGTCGATCACGAGGACTCGCAGACCGAGGTAGGACAGATCCTCGACACGTCGGTGGCGGGAAGGTTCGAGGCCCTCGAGCCCGAGCTCCTCCGCGGGCACGCAGAAAATTCGCGTGGCCAGATCGAGCAGGTGATCGTCGTCTCGCAGGACGAGGATGCGGGGCGAGGTGCCCGAACTGGGGCTCGACATCGGAGGAGCCTGGGGATGGTGGGAGTCCATCCGGTGAAGCACCGGAATTCCTTGCCGCAGCGCTGTGCGCACCACGGCTGGCGGTGCGGTGTCGGCGGTGGTGCACCAGATCACGCAGCCCGCGCTCTCGTCCAGCTCTTCGGCCGAGGGGACGGCGCTCAGGCCAGTTCGTTCGACGAGTGCCGCGACGGCGTCACATCCAGCCTCATCGCCGACGAAAACGACTTTCGACCGGTGGCGGGCGGTGCCGAGCTCCCGCAGGCACTCGTCCAGGCCCTCGCTCCCGATGAGTGCTCGGCTCGCTGCCGACTCGAAGGCGCGGAGCCTGTCGTTCGCCGTCGCGAGGACGATCGAGCGAATGAAGCGCAGCCTCGGATCGCGGTGGATCCTGTCGAGGAAGACCCAGCTCGAACGGCTCGATGATCGGGCGTCGACGACCGCAAGCGTGACGTGATTGCGCTGGAGGAGGTGTGAGGTCACGCTCGCATCGTCGCTGCGCAGGAAATGGTGCCCTTGCTCGCGGGCAAGCTCATCGACCAGCGACGCGGTGGCCGAGTCTGTTCCGAAGTAG
Source organism: Polyangiaceae bacterium (assembly GCA_050289625.1). Lineage (GTDB taxonomy): Bacteria > Myxococcota_A > Polyangia > Polyangiales > Polyangiaceae > NIC37A-2. Next base: position 16,684 of record JBNKGC010000017.1, read on the forward strand.
AGCCAGGCCCTAGGTGAGCCCAGGGCGAACTGATCCACATCGACGAGGGGAGGCTCACTCGGTTGCGTTGGCCCTGCAGGAAGGCTCGAGATCGAGGTTCGGCGAACGGGCAACAGCAGGGTGAAAGTGCTCCCCTCACCCGGAACGCTTTCGACCTGGACACGACCCCCGAGCAGGCGCGCGAAATCGCGGCAAATGCTGAGTCCGAGACCAGTCCCTCCGTACTCGCGCGAGGTTCCTGCATCTGCCTGGTGAAAGGGCTCGAAGATCAAGTGCTGTTCTTCTATTGGGATGCCGATGCCCGTGTCGCGGATCTCGATGGCAAGCTCACCGTCGGGCGAACTTTCGTCCAGCGAGGGCTCAGTTCGGATGAATACGCAGACTTCCCCTACTATCGTGAACTTGAACGCATTCGACAGAAGGTTTCTCAAGACCTGGCGAAGTCGGTGCTCGTCGGTGGTGATCGTTTTCGGCAGGTTGGGTGACCGGAGTAAGGAGAACGCGAGGTCCTGAGCCTCGGCGACGTGGGCGAAAGTTTGTTGAATGTAGCGCTCGATTTCACCGAGCTCGACCTCACTCCAGTACACCTCCATTGCGCCAGCCTCGACCTTCGAGAGATCGAGGATGTCGTTGATCAACCCGAGGAGCTCGCCTCCGGCGTCGTGGATCGTCTTGGCGTACACGACTTCTCGTTCGTCGAGGTGCCCGGCCTCGTTCTGGCGCAGCTTGTTCGAGAGGATGAGCAGACTGTTGAGTGGAGTGCGAAGTTCGTGGGACATGTTTGCCAGGAACTCGGACTTGTATTGACTCGCCCGGGCGAGAAGCTCCGCCCTGTGCGCGAGTTCCTCACGCGAGCGTTCGATGGTTTGAGCGGACGCCCCGACGAGGGACATGACTTTGGCGAACAGGAGTCCCACCATCGCAATGACTCCGCCGTTCATCACGACCAGGTAGAGGCTCGCCTGAGTTTCGGTCACCCACCAGGTCAGGGTGTAGAGAAGCAGATGGAAGCCGACTAGACCTGCTCCCCACTTGGCCTGCCCCGTGAGCAGCCCAATGACGATTGCGCCGCCGAGGGCCATGATCAGAAAGCCCGGCCACCAGGCGATCAAGGGACCTCGAACGAGGAGGTACGCTCCTGGGGCGATGAAAGTGCCGACCAGGATCCGGAGTTTTTCGACTCTTGCCGGCGAAGACATCTTCTGAGAGGCGACGCTGATGGTGGCGTTGGCCACGAAGAATCCGAAAACGGCGAGGGGAGCTTCGGCGGGAAAGTCGCCGCGGAGCCAACCCAGCGCCGTTGTCACGATTATCAAGAGGCAAAACCCTCCGAAGAATTGGTCGACAGCCGCGAGGGTTTCGTGATGGTCAGCCAGCCCAGGGGCTCGCGTGTGGTGCGTGCTCTGTTCGCTCGGGACTGCGCTGGTCGTCATCACTCACCCCATGGAGGCCCCACCGCTCACGTGAAACACGTTTCCGGTGGAGTACGATGCTTCGGAGAGGACCCAGGCGACGACCTGTGCCACCTCGGCCGGCTTTGCCATGCGGCGCAGCGGCACCAACGACAGGAGCGCTTGTCGCTGTTTTTCGTTCAAATCGCGAACCATGTCCGTCTCCGTCAGTCCCGGCGCCACTGCGTTGACCTTCACGTTCCGGGGTGCGTTCTCGCGGGCGAGAGCCTTCGTCAAACCGATGAGGGCGTGTTTCGAAGCGACGTAGGACACGGCACCAGGTTGGGCGACGAAGCTCGATACGGAGGCAATGTTGACGATGTGGCCAGCCTGCGCGGCCCGCATCGACGGGAGCACGGCCCGGCAGACGTAAAAGACTCCCGAAAGGTTCACGTCGAGCACGTCTTGCCAGTCGCGGTCACAGAGCTCGTGAGCGAGGCCTGAGCGCTGAATACCGGCGTTGTTCACGACGAAGTCGATGTGGCCGTGAAGGTCGAGCACTTGGCTCACCATGCGGTCGACGGCCTTCGGGTCGGCCGTGTCGGCGCGCAGCAGGTGCACCTCCGAAGCGCCGGCCCGAGCAGCCTCCTCGGCGCTCGCCCGCGCCGCCTCGTCGCGCTGCCGGTAGTTGAGCGCAAGCACGGCCCCGCGTCGTCCCAACTCGAGGGCAATGGCGCGTCCGATGCCGCGGGACGCTCCGGTAATGAGAGTCACCTTTCCTTCGAGGCTCATGACGTTTCCTTCCCCTCGACCCTCGTGCGTCCTTCCAAGAGCCGCTCGAAGGCTTCTGTTTCGGCGAGCCAAGATTGACCGTCGGTGGGGTCCCGGAGAGCGCGCAGAACGTTCTTTGTCTCTCGAAGTCCTTCGGTCGGCATGGCGCAAATCTCGTGGCAGCGCTGGAGGACGCCTGCATCGAGGTCGTCGTCTGCGACGACACGGTCGAGCAGCCCCCAGTCGTGGGCGCGCCGCGCGGACAGGGTCTCTCGTGACAAGAGGAGCGTGCCCGCGCGGAACGGGCCGACGGTTTGCAGCAGGCGACCGATGCTGCCGGCCGTGGTGATCAGGCCGAGGCTTGCCTCGGGAAAGCCGAAGCGTGCTCTTTCGGTGGCGATGACGAGATCGCAATGGAGGGCGAGCTCGAATCCACCACCGAGGCAATATCCGTCGACACCGGCCAGAACGATGGCGGGAAGTCGCCCGAGCCGCCGAAAGGTCCACGTCGCGTCGAGCATGAACTTTCGAGCATCTCGGTGGTCGAAGTGCTCGAGCATCCTTCGATCCGCGCCGCTCGAAAACGATGCGCCCATCCCCCGAAGAACCACGCATCGAAGGTGCGGCATTCGCTCGATTTCGTCCAGAGCGCTAGAAAGCTCGTGGACGACTCGTTCGTCGATGGCGTTGTGCACGCGAGGCCGAGCGAAGGCGATCCGCGCCACACCGTCGTCGATGCGAAGCTCGACGACGGCATCAGGCGACGTGGTGACGTCCAGGGCTCGCAATTTTCGTGACGAGACGAACCTCGTGCAGCCGAGCCCTTCCAAAACCGCCTGCTCCTGCTCCGCGGTGAGGTGGGTGCACGAAATGACCTGCAGATGGCTCGTCTTCTCCCAAAAGAAGTGGCTCTCTCCCCAGGGGCCACCACTTCGCCCGGTGCCTCCCCAAGGTGAAGCGTACGCGGGGCATTGGCTGTGGTCTCCGTTCAAGATCAGGAGACCGGTATTGCTCACGGTGCGGGCGAACGCGCCGATCACGTCGGGCGACTCCGTCCACAGGCTGGCGCGAAGTCCGAAGGGGCTCTCCTCGACTACTCGAGCCATCGCGCGGAGTGCCGCTCGGTCATCACCGGTGAAGCGGACGAGGGGCAGGATCGGGAAGGAGACCTCCTCTTCGAAACAGCGGAGCCCCGACGCGAGGGCCGTGTCGTCGAGCGCCACGAGGGTGGGAGCGAAGTAGTTTCCAGCGGAATTCCGCGATCCGTCGGCGTTCATCCGGTAGCCGCCCGTCAGAACTCGTCCCAATCCGCGAAGCTCGGTGAAGGCTCGTTCGCCGTCCTCGACGCGTGACACGGGTGCCAGGACGCCGCGCTGGGGATCTGCTTCGACAGTCGAGGAGCACCGTGGAACCCAGTCGAGAAGTGCCTTCGCGAAGGCGTCGAAGGCGTCCTCGTGGACCAAGAAGTGCTTGGGAACGAGGCAAGGCTGTGTCGAAAAGTCGAACGCTCGCCGAGCACTTTCGGAGGCCCGCCCGACGTCGGCATCCCTCCAAACGATCATGTGGTCGCTCCCCTCGAGTTCTTGAACGACCTTCTTCCCGAGCTCGGTGCCTCGAGCCAACACCGACGCGCCGAACGCCGCATTGCCGAAGAACACCAACGTGCTCACTTCGGGAGCGGGCAGAAAGCGGTCGAGGAACGGGCGTGTCGGTGAGGAGATCGCTCGGAGCAACCCGAAAAATCCGGCTCGCTCGAGCTCGGAACCGATCACGCTTTCCACGATCAAACGCAGACCGGCACTGTCCGCGGGACAACGCACGATCGCTGCATTGCCGACGAGAAGCACGGAAAAGACGATGGCGCTGTTGAGCGTCGGCGAGTTGCCCGGGGGCACCACGAGCACTACCCCGTCGGGTCGCCGAACCAGGAGTTCTCGATGGTGCTGGGGGTTTCCGGACCGATCGAGGTCCGCCGCGTCGGCCCAGCGGCATATGTTGCGGGCGTAGGCTTCCAGAAGCTCGGGGCGTGCCTGCCAGAGGATGGTGCGCCCGTAGTGCTCGGCGAGCTCCCGTGACAGTCCGTCGCTCACGAGCCCCTCGTGGAGCTCGGCCTGGCGAGAATGGAGCTCGCTCCCCGCAGTCTTCAAAACTTCGAGACGCCGCTCGAGCCCAATCTCTCGCCAACGAGCGCACGCGTCCGCGGCGGTCGCGAGGACGTCGACGGTGTCCTCGGAGAGGTCGGTGGGTGCGTTCATGCGGCGACACCCCTGCGTTCGACACCGCGGCGGCCGAGGCGCACGTCCGCGATCGACAGGAGTGAACTCACGATGCCAGGCCCCAGAGCGAACAAATGAAGGGAAGGTTCGAGAGGGAACCCACGGGCCAGCGCTCGTTCGAGGACGAGCAGGAGTGAGGCGCCACCGACGTTGCCGTGCTCGTTCAAGACGGAGCGGGAGTGTTCGACGCTTGGCGCGAGACGCGGGTGGAATTGTTGCACTCGATCCAGGAGCGCCGCCCCGCCAGGGTGAAGGAGGAGCGGTTCGTCGAGGGTGCTTGAGCCGATGGTTCGTTCGAGCTCGCTCGTGAGACGGTTTCGGATGTCCTTGCCGACGGCCATGAAGGGCTGGTTGTCGGCGTCGGCGGTGAGGTCATTTTGATCGAGGGAGCTCGGCCACAGGTGACTCTTCAGGTGGACCCTGGACCAGCTGAGCAGAGGGATGATGGTGTCCGAGCCTCGCTCAACGATCATTGCCGCTGCCGCATCGGAGGCCAGGCAGTGGGCCACGAGTTGCCCGGGGTGGGGAGGGGCAATGTGGCGTCGCGACTCTCCGTGAGTTCCGAGGGCGTCTGCGCACAACATGCAAACACGCTCGCGTCCGTTGCGAAGCAGGAGGTCTGCGAGCTCCAGGGCGTGTGTCGGTCCCGCGCACCCGAGCCCAGACAGGTCGAAGACCAGCGCATCGAGAGGGAACCCGTGACGCTCTTGGAGGCGACGCCCAACCGACGGAAACCCGGTGAACGAGCTCGAAACGCAGATCAGGGTATCGCAGGAACCGAGCGGGGGCCCCTCGTCAGTGAGCGCATCGAGAGCACGTGTTGAGAGGGACGTCGTCGCTTCGTTCACCATCGACAGCCAGTCTGTCCGGTGGTCGATGTCAGACAGGGGTAGCTCGAAATGGCGCTTCTGAATTCCCGAGCGTTCGTACATGAAGCCGATCCCGCGGGCTTCGAAGTTGGGAAGTCGCTGGAGTTTCTGTTTGGTTCGTTCGGCCAGCTCCAACTGGGAGTGGGTGATTCGGCCCGGAACCACCACGAGACGAGAGCAGGCGATGCGCATGATTCACTCCGCGTGGCCGAGGGCTCGAAGGCTCGAGCGCATGGCGGTGAGGGCCGGAAGCTCGGATTCGTCGAAGCAGTCGCCTGCGAGGAGACGAATGAAGTTGTCGCGGAGCGAGCCCCGTGTCTGGTAGGCAAAGAACGCCGGATGTGCCCAGAAATAGCGAATCAGATCGTAAGCGGCGTTCTGGCCTAGTCTGCTGAAGTCCGCGAAACGAGACAGCTCCGCGCCCAGCTCGTCGGTGTCGAGCCCCCGAACGATGGCCTGGGCTGCGGCTTTCCCCTCGAGCATGGCGAAGGACACTCCGAACGAGAAAATCGGATCGGCGAAGCGATGCGCATCGCCCACGCAAACCCAGCCGTCGCCCACGAACGGTTCGATTCGGTAGGAGTAGTTGGAGCTGGTGCGGACGGGTTCGAGCCAAGCGCGACTCTGGGTTCGGCGAGCCAGGTCCGGATTGATGTGCTCGAGGCCCCAACGCATCATCTGGTCGTTCGAGGAGGCGACGGAGCGATAGGTCGCCGAGGGGACGACGACCCCCACGCTCACGACCTCGGGGGAGAGGGGAACGAACCAAGCCCAGTGGGCGGTCTTCGAGTAGAAGATGAAAGTGTTGTTCCCCATCTGACCCGGGTCGCGTTCGGCGTCTCGGAGCTGGGTGAAGAACGCAATTTGCTTCTCGAACAGGTCGGGAGCCCTCTTCCCCGAGACGCCCAGTCGGCTGAGAACTCCTGCCTGTCCCGAGGCGTCGACGACGGCGCGGGTCCTTACTCCGCAGGGGCGGCCGTTTTCGCCGTGGCAAACGACGCCGCCCACTCGTGCGCCGGACTGGAACGTGTCGCTCGCCTGGTCGTTTGGTTCGAGCAGAACCCGTGTGACTTTGCCGCGGAAGAGCTGGGCGCCTGCCTCGAGAGCTCGCGTGAGGAGGAGCTGATCGAACTCGGAGCGTCGCACCTGCCAGGTCTTGCGTAGAACGGGGACGAAGAACTCTGCGGCTGCGTTTTTCCCAATCACCTTCACGCCGGTCTTGGGCGGAAAACCTCGGCGGTCCATCTCGGCCTCGATGCCGAGGTCGGCCACGCACTGCCCCGCGATTCCGGTGAGAGACTCCCCGACGTGGTAGCGAGGGAACGACTCCTTCTCGACCACGAGTACCTTGCGTCCGGCCTGAGCCAGGTGAAATGCTGCCACCGCCCCGCCCGGACCACCGCCGATCACGACGGCGTCCCACTCACGACGGTAGGCATCCATCAGCCGTATCCCTGCGCGGTGAGCCAGTGTTCGACGGTGTGCAAGAATTCGTCCGTCCGCTCGACGTGAGGCAGGTGCCCGCAGCGCGGAATCCATTCCAAGGTTGCGTTCCCCATGCGTTGAGTCGCGGTACGGACGAGCTCGGAGGGTGCGAGGTCGTCGTTTTCGCAGGCGACGAACAAGGTGGGGAGCTCCGAGGTCGCACGCGGGAGGGACGCGGCTGCTCGTTCCGCACGACGCGCGAAGGCGTCCCAGTCTCGGAGTGAGACCGACCACCGCAGCTGAGCGCGACTGCTCGAATGCGCGCCGCGGGCGCCTGGGCATCGAGAGGCACGTAGGCAGCACCGATGCGCAGAACGCCCTGCATGGCCGCGACGGCGCCCACCGACTTGTCCGTCAAAATGCCGACACGCGCGCCGTTGCCCACCCCCAAGTTTTCGAGGCTTGCCGCCGCTCGCGCGCTAGCGGTCGAGAGCTCGCCGTAGGTCAGACTGTCGCTACGGTCTGTCACGGCGAGGGCCTTCGGCGTCCGTCGTGCGACCGCTTCGACGAGGGAGGCCAACGACGTCACAACCCGAGCTCCCTCGCGATCAAATCCCGCTGAATCTCCGAGGTTCCAGAGAAGATGGCGCTCGGCACCGCATCCTGGAGCGCCTGGAAAATGCCCGTTTCTGCGGCAATGCCCAGGCCCCCGTGGAGGTGGATGGCGTCATAGCTCGAGCGGATCGCTCCTTCGCTGATGGCCAGCTTGGCGAGGGAAACTTCGAGCCCGGCGGACTCGCCTCGATCACGAAGCCAACACGCTCTGTAGAGAAGCAATCGCGCCGACTCGAGACGGAGCTTCATTTCCGCGATCCGGTGAGCGACCGCCTGGTGCTTGCCGATCGGGCGTTTGAACTGGCGCCGCTCACGCGCAAACTGAACTACCTGGTCGAGTTGCCGCTCCATGAGGCCTACGTAGCCCGCGAAGAGGCAGGAGCGTTCCCACTGCATCGCGTTCACGAAGATCTTGCCCCCTTCGTGCGGTCGACCGACGAGGCAGTCTGCGGGGACGCGGCACTGGTCGAGGCAGACCGCGCTAGTGGGTGACGACGGGAGCCCCAGCTTGTTCATGGGGTTTCCGACTGTGAGACCTGTGGTCGCTCGTTCGACGAGAAAGGCACAGACGCCGAGGTAGCCGTCTCGGGGATCCGTGGTGGCGTACACGAGAAAAACGTCCGCGATGGGGCCGTTCGTCACGTAGGACTTCGAACCGTTGAGGACGTAGGAGTCGCCCTCCAGCCGAGCCGTCGTGCGAAGGGAGAAAACGTCGGAGCCGCTCTCCGCCTCAGTGATGGCATGTGCTCCGATCGCTTCGCCCGAGCTCAACCGGGGCAGGTATTTGCTCCGCAACGACTCCGAGCCGAACTCGACGACAGGCATCGCGCAGGCCAGCAGGTGAGCCGACGCGGAGAACACCAGGCCGGTGTCGATGCACCCGCGACCGAAGGCCTCGATGGTTCGTGCTGTTGCAAGGGAGTCCAGGCCCATGCCCCCGAACTCGATGGGGACCGACAGTCCGAGGAGTCCGAACTTGCCCAATTTCTCCCAGTTGGCTCGGCTGAACGACTCAGGTTCGGCCGCAGGGCAAAGCTCCGCTCGAGAGAACTCCAGTGTGTTCTCGTAGAGTCGCTGCTCTGTCGGTTCCCAACCGAACTCCACGGCGCCCCCCCCAGCTCCGACGAAAGAACGATTACCCGTCCGAGGACGGCGCGACTAGGTAGGCGAATGTCCAATGGGTCTTGGCCGACCTAGAGCGATGACCGCTTGCGTGACCGTCGAAAACATGAGCCGCAGGTGCAATTAGCGTAACGGGTCTTCGGCGCGCTCGGGGCATCGCCGTTCTCCAGCATTCGCAGCGAGACGGATGCCATGCCGACGTGAACCCAACCCGAAAGATGCGACTCGCTGATCGGAGGGCGGCCCCACAGGCTGAGGTGCTCGAACCGCAGCGAGGTTGGCAGATCTGCGAAGCGACTGTGGAACTGCCCCATCCATTCCGCCCATCGCTGGAAACGAGGGAGGGGCCCCGAAGTAGCGGAGGAGCCACTGGCCATCCATTCCGCCCGACTTCTGCTCGCGCTTGGCGAGTCGGCGTAGCCCTTTTTCGACCACTTGAGGAGCGAGAGGGAAATCATCGACGCCGCGCCGAGAAGCTGCGCGAAGTTCACCACATCGGCGGTCAGGGCTCCAGTTCGAGCAGCACCTCGAGGGCATTGGCACTATCGACATCCCAGCATTCCTCCATCATCGCGCGCGCCTCGCGATCGATGGACAGGGTGGAGCGACCGAAGGCTGCCTGAGCGTCCGCCAGGCTCCGGGCGCGCATGTAGAAGAGCACCGAGTCGGAGTCGATCCCGCGTTCGAGAAAGAAGGCTTCGAACACGACACCCTCGGCCTTCATCGAGTTGAGCATCTCCGCCTTGCGATCACGCGCCTCAGCGAGCCACGCGAGGAAGCGCCCGGTCTTTTCGGGTCGAAGCGGAATTCGCACGCACTGAGTTTCCATTGGTCCGCGTTACACCCGAACCGGGGCGGCTTGAAGAGACCGTCCTCAGCTCGCTCCCCCGTCTAGGCTCCCCAGGCGAGCGCTGAATCGAAGGAGTCGAGGGGACGAAGCAGAGCTGGGTTCAACGGGCCTCGCGAACGAGATGGCGGTACGGGCCGCTGCTCGTGCCAGTTGGCGGGCAACTCTGAGGTGGGTCGTCCAGGGCGTGAGGTGGTTCTGCAACTGCTCGAGCGCCTCGTCGGACGACTGCGAGCGCCTCTGCGTAATTGCGAGGTCCGACTCGGCGTCAGTGCATGCTGCTTGCGCAACCGATGGTCCGACGTTGCGCAAGTGCGAGGCGTTTGCGCAACTGATGGGCTTCGAGTGCGGGCCGCGTGGTGAAGCCGTCGCTGCCCGAGCCAATACGAGACTTCCTCCGAGACTAAAGTTGCGGCGCCGTTCGAGGGTCTCGAAGTGTCGACTCGACCATGAGGTCAGCTCGTAGCGACACGAACTTCTGGTTCAAGAAACGCTTGGTACGCGCCGCGGGTGTGGCGGGTCCGACATGGTCTCGTCACTCGTGCGAATGCCGAAGCAACATCGTCACTCGAAAGCAGAGGGGAATCATGAAGGCACGTATCTACCGAGGTCATCGAGTTCTTGGGGCTCTCAGTGCAGCCTTGTGTGGCGGGTGCCTGACGGCCTGTGGAGCCGCAGGTGACGAAGACGTGATGTCCGTGGGAGAGAAACTCTCGGGCGCGATCTTCACCACGACGAAGTACGGAACCGTCGTCAACGAAAATACCCACTACGAGTCGAAGAAAGAGGTCTACCTCGATGGTGGTCCGGGGCCGAACGCGCCGAAGAGTGCGGCGGCACTGCCCGAGGGAAAGTACTTCTTTCAGGTCACCGACCCGAGCGGCAAGATCTTGCTTTCGACCGATCCGCTTTACTGTCGAATCTTTCACGTCAACGCCAAGGGGGTGATTGACGGTGTTTTTGGCGTCGACGGATGCGCGCACAAGACCAGCAAGGACGTCGACGGTGGCCTCACGGTCCAACTTTGGCCGTTCCGGGACACCCCGAACCCCGGTGGGGTCTACAAAGTTTGGGTGACGCCGGTGGACGGTCACAAGAAGAAAAATGGGAAGTTCGAGTTCAAGAACAAGGACTCGAAGACGGACAACTTCAAGGTTGTCGAGAAGCTCAGTAAGGTCCGCGTCGTCAAGTTCAACGACAAGAACGTCAACGGCAAGTGGGATTACGGGGAGGAGGAGGTTACTGGTTGGCCCATCAAGGTCACGGACCCGTACTACGAGCACGAGGAGTACTACACCCCGTTCATGACCGAGCTGAAGCGCGGTAAGTGGGAGTTCGAGGAAAAGACTCCGAAGGGCACCAAGCAAACCGTCGCCATCGTCGACGACTACGTGAAGTCGAAGTTCCCGCATGCCTATCCGAAGGTGGAACTGTGGGTCGACGACAAGGAGGAGAAGCACAAGATCGTCTACGGCAACGTCGGGCTCGGGAAGATCCGCGCGTGCAAGTTCCACGACAAGAACCGGAACGGAAAGGTCGACCGCTACGAGCCGCCGGTTCCGTATTGGCCCATCAAGCTCGAAGGTCGCAACGTACTCGGGTACGAGGTGAAAGAGTTCAAGAAGACGGGCAAGGACGGCTGCGCGCGCTTCGATCACCTCCTACCCGGAAAGTATCTGGTGAAGGAGGGCAAGAAGCATGGTTGGTACCCGACTGGTCCTGACGAGGTCTGGGTGCACGTGAAGTCCGTGGTCGATGGCTCGAAGATCGAGGGGAGCTATCACCGAGTGATCTTCACGAACAAGAAGAAGCACCTCTACTGACGTTCCGGTGGAACGCGAGGCGGGTCGCTCGCCCTAGGGCGACCTGCCGAACCCCCGGGTAACCTTTGCGCTGAACCAAGCCCGAGGGGGAAGCCGTAGCTTCGATGCCGCTCGTCGTGCCCTCGACGGCTGGCGCGGAACCAGCCAGCGGAAACTTGCCTCCCGACACGGCGTCGCCTGAGCCGCCCGCGGTACCTCCTGACGGCTGGCAAGCAGAGATCGCGAGCTCCGGTTCAAACGAAGGAGAAGGTGAGGGCAGCGCGCCACCCCAGATCGACCGCATCCTGCCGGAGAGTCTGAATTGCAAGGGCTCTCGGTCGTCGCGGGCAAGGAGCTGTCGTCGACACTCGAAGTGAGCGAGCCCGACGGGGATCCGCTCACGGTGACCTGCTTGGTAAGCCGCCAGGCGCAGAGTTCTCGGAAGAGCTCCGCAGCTTGACTTGGACTCCCTCTCGTGACGACCGCGGTCGTCACGAGCTGCGCTTCGTCGTTTCGGATGGAGTTCGGCAGGCGTCCCGCACGCTCATCCCCCAGGTGGCAGAAAATCGAGCGCCGGAATTCGTGGGTCAGGAGCTCAGGTTTTGCGCAGGTCGGCCCGCATCCGTGTCTGTCGGTATCCGGGATCCGGAGGACGATGCTTTGCGCTACACGGTCGTTGGTTTGCCGCCAGAGGCACGCTTCGAACGAGATCTCCTCTTTGTTTCTCCCCGGGGCACTCCGCGATCGACAGATGCGCGCCCGGGTTTCCGGTATCGGAACGTGACGGGTCGCTTACGATCGCGCTCTTCGAGGCGGACCAGAGCCGTGGTCTGCCGTGGCCTTTTCCCCTCGGACGTCGACTCACCCTTGCCAGTAGGCAATTCGCAGGGTAGGCGCGTGTGGGATTGGATGACCGAACTTTGTCCGGTCGGTCGGAGTAGGAAAAGAGGAACGAGATGAAGGTCACCGTTTTCGGCATTGGTTACGTGGGACTCGTGCAAGGCGCCGTATTGGCGGAGGTCGGTCACGACGTCGTCTGCGTCGATGTCGACGAGGAGAAGGTCAAGCGGCTGCGCGAGGGCATCATCCCCATCTACGAGCCTGGCCTCACTCCCATCGTCACGGAGAACTACGAACAGGGACGCCTCCGCTTCACGACCGATGCCAAGGAAGGCATCGAACACGGCGAGCTTCAGTTCATTGCCGTGGGCACCCCTCCGGATGAAGACGGATCCGCCGATTTGAAGTACGTGCTCGCGGTCGCGCGAGCCATTGCCGAGCACATGAACGACCACAAGATCGTCGTCGACAAGAGCACTGTTCCCGTCGGGACAGCGGACAAGGTGAGGGGGGCGATCCAGAAGAAGCTCGACGAGCGCGGCTCGGATCTCGATTTCGACGTGGTGTCCAATCCGGAGTTCCTGAAAGAAGGCGCGGCCGTGAGCGACTGCATGCGTCCCGACCGCATCGTGATCGGAACGGACAGCAAGCACGTCGAGAGCCGTATGCGCGAGCTCTACGCGCCGTTCAACCGCAATCACGATCGCATGATCGTGATGGACATTCGCAGTGCCGAGCTCACCAAGTATGCGGCGAACTGCATGCTCGCCACGAAGATCTCGTTCATGAACGAGCTGGCCAATTTGGCCGAAAAGCTCGGGGCCGACATCGAAAACGTTCGCCGGGGCATCGGTTCCGACGAGCGCATCGGCTACCACTTCATCTATCCCGGATGCGGCTACGGTGGCTCCTGCTTCCCCAAGGACGTGCAGGCGCTCATCCGCACCGCCGATTCGATCGACCACAACATGAAGCTCCTTCGCTCCGTCGAAGAGGTGAACAATTCGCAGAAGACGGTTCTCCCTCGTCGCGTGAAGCAGCACTTCGGCACCTCTCTCAAGGGCAAGACGATCGCCCTGTGGGGCCTCTCCTTCAAAGCCAACACGGACGACATGCGCGAGGCGTCGAGCCGGGTGCTCATGGAGCAATTGTGGGAGGAAGGGGTCACCATCCAGGCGTATGACCCCGAGGCCATGGACGAGTGCCAACGCATCTACAAAAACCGGCCGGACCTCAAACTGGCCGGGACCAAGGAAGCCGCGCTGCAGGGGGCCGATGCCCTGGTGATCTGCACCGAGTGGAAGCAGTTCCGAGCGCCGGATTTCGCGGCCATCAAGGAGGGCTTGAACGCCCCCGTCGTGTTCGACGGTCGCAACCTGTACGAGCCGGAGCGCATGAAGGAGCTCGGTTTCACCTACTACGCGATCGGCCGCGGCGAGAGCGTCCATCAGGTCGTGTCCCTGTCCAGCTGAACGATCGCCGGTCGAACCGGATCGGAACGTCGAACGGCCGGCCACTTTCCGAGGTGGCTGGCCGTTTTCTCAGCCAGCGTCCGTCAGGAGGGCAAGGAGCAGCGCCAGGGTGAAGAAGGCCACTCCGCCCCGAAGCACAGCACGGTGCCGACCGCGATCCAGCGATGTCCACCGCTGAGATAGGTGAGGCCGAGTCCAGCCGCGACGGCGAGGAGAAGGAATCCGCTCGCTCGAGCGTAGGGTCGGGCCCGCTCGTCGGCACGAGCGCGGGCGGCAGCGGAGTCTTCGGAGTCGAGCGCGGGCGGCAGCGGACCGCACCGTAGAAGCGAAGGCGCATCTGCGTCTACGGCTCGGGGCTTCACAGCGACGACCTTGCCCGGGTGCTTTAAGTTCCGTCTGCCTCGTTCCGTATCGGAGGCAGGCTCGGCGGGAGCTCTCGCCTGTACGAAAGGAACCAACGATGTCCGATGTCAGCACTGCCCTGGTCGTTCGATGTGTCGCCAAGCCCGGCAAGGAAGCAGAGGTTGGGAAGTTCCTTTCCGGGGCTCTACCTTTGGCGGAGTCCGAAGGGTTCACGCCGGCATGGTTTGCTTTGCGGACGGCTCCCAACACCTTCTATATCGTCGATGCGTTCGCCAATGACGCGGATCGCAAGAAGCACCTCGAGGGAAACATCGCCAAGGCGCTCATGGCGAAGGCATCGGAGCTCTTGGCCGAGCCACCCCGTATCGAGAAGGCGGACGTCCTCGGTGCGAAGCTGCCGGGTTGAGCGGAAACCACTTGCGCTGTGGCGAAGCCGTTTTGCTCGACCGGAGCACCCGCCTGCGTGAGGGCTCGATCGACGGTGTGGAGGAGCTCCGGCGACACGTCGTCGACTTCTGTCGACCGCGGACGCGAGCAAGCGCATCCTCGCCGAGAACGTGGACGGGGAGCCCTCCGACCCAGACTTCACCTTCGCTGGGACGGTCGAGCCCCGCGATGAGGTGAGGCAGCGTCGACGAAAACTTCCGACGGCTCGCGATGACTGGTCTCGGGAAAGCTCCGTGACTTACCGGCCGCCGTCGGGCTCCTCGAGTCGCGGAACCAGGGGAATCAGCGCCATCATCGGCACGGTCGCGAGGAAGGTGAACCCGAAGTAGGTCGCGAACCCGAGGGCTTCAGCCATGAAGCCGCTCAGGACTCCGGCGAACGTGAAGCTCAAGCTCATCAAAGCCGTGAGGATCGCGAAGTGCGCGGCCTTGTGACCCACTTGGCAGCAGCGCATGAGGTACACCATGAACACGGCCGTTCCGAACCCCGCACCGATCTCCTCGAGAGCGATGACGGCGGTGAGGAGACCGAACGAAGGCGTGGCATCTCGGAAACCAAGGGCGAGGCCCACGTAGAGCAGGTTCAGTGTGTTCTGAGCCAAGACGAACGGCCACACCCAGCGCCGCAGACCTTGCCGCGCGATGAGCCGACCACCGAGCAGGGTGGCAGCGAAGGAGGCCACCACACCAACCGTTCCGGCGGCGAGGCCGTACTCTTCCAGGCTCATGCCCATCTCGCCGAGGAGGAACGGCAGCTTCATCTTCTGGAGGAACGACTCGCCGGTTCGAAAGAGGATGACGAATGCCAGGACGCGCCCGACCTGGTGTTGTTCGAGAAACGAAACGTAAGCGGCTCCGTAATACGAGTCTTTCGCTGCCATGCGACGCTTGAGCCAAGGCAGAGACCCGATCGCGACGAGGAGCACGAGGAGGAGGCTCAGGGCGATCCAGCCGGACACGGTGATGCGGCCGAAGACGTCCCCTACGGGCGCAAGGAGGGGGTTTGCCATCCAGCCCTCGCGCAGGGCTTCCCAGGCGCTTCGCAGCACGCGGAAGTGTCGTTCCGCGACCACCGCGAGCGCGGCGAGGGAGGCGAAAGCAAGGATCCGGTGGCCGAAGAGCGCGACGAGGAGCTCTCGGATCCCGTGGCGCCGGGCCTCGGGGTGAGGAAGAAGCCAAGCGTGGAGAAGGGCCACGCCTCCCATCAGGAGCGCTGCCGCGAAGAGCCCCGTGCGCCAACCGACGACACCAACCAGCACCAGGAGGGGACCGCGCGCGACGAGGCTCGCGATCTTGTAGGCCATGGCGCGATATCCGATGAACTTCGACTGCTGCGTCGAATCGAGCCCCTCCATGTAAAAGCCGTCGATGGCGATGTCGTTGGTGGCCGACAGCACGCCGAGCAGCAAGAAGAGTGCGGAGATCACCGCCAGCATCTCGGCCCCGGTGGAGACGAAGGCGAGCCCGAGCAGGACCGCGGCGCAGGCGAGCTCCATGGCCACGAGCCATCGTCGCTTGGTCTCGAATCGATCGACGAGAGGCCCCCAGAGGAACTTGAGGTTCCACGGCAGGTGGAAGAGGGAAGTCAGGCCGATGGCCCCGAGGCTTGCGCCCAAGGATTTGAAGAGGGCATCGGCAACGTTGTTGACGATGGTGTAGGGGTAGCCTTCGGCGAAGTAGGTGGTCGACACCCAGACGTGCGGACTCGTGCCCGGCGCGGACCGTGTGTCGTCCGTCTCCGAGGTCGACGGCTTGGGTGGAGCCTCGGGTGTCCCCGAGGGAGTGGGAGGCAAGCGCACCCCGTACCGATAGCCAAACTCCCGGCTCTGGCCCAGTTCGCGAGGGCGGACGCCCATCGGACGGGAGCTCTTGCTGTGCGTCCTTGTGGGCGAAACGCCTCCTTATTTCCTTATTTGCAATCACCTGTTGAGACACTCACGGAGTGGCTCAAACGTGTGCCGTTCACGGACCTCGATGCGGTCACCCCGCCTGAACTTTTTGGAGGTACGCGGACGATGGTAATTCGAGGGAGGTTTTGGGTATTCGCGCTGTTCTTCAGCGCGGGGGTTGCGGCCTGCGGTAGCTCGCCGGACGCGCCTTCTGGAGGGGGGGGATTCAAAGGCACGGAGCCCCCGGCCAGCACGGGAGGCGAGTCCGGCACCGGTGGCCAGACGACTCTTGACCTTCCCACTGGCGATCCACAGGAGTGTCAACCCACCACTTGCGAGGAGCTGGGCAAGAACTGTGGGGTGGTAGCCGACGGCTGCGGCGATCTGCTCGACTGTGGAAGCTGCAGCGGAGGCGAGGAGTGTGGAATCCTCGCCGCCAACGTCTGCACCGATCCATCGGGCCTCTGCCAGCCCCTGTCGCGAGAAGAGGCCTGCGCCGGGAAGGAATGCGGCGTCGAAGGGGATGGGTGCGGAGGCACTCACGACTGCGGGAGCTGCGCGGACGGAGAGGCCTGCGGGCAGTCCGAGGCGTTCCAGTGCGACCTGATCTTGGTCAACGATCCGAATGCTTGTCCCGGGCGGATCGAGTCGTGTGCCGACGTCGGAGCCGAGTGCGGCGTCATCGGCAACGGCTGCGGTGGAATCCTCGACTGTACGGCTGAGACCGGCGGATGTGCGAGCGGCACCTATTGCGGCCTCGGTGGGCCCCAAAAGTGCGGCGCGGACTTCCCCGAGTGCACGCCGGTGAGTCCGGCCGAAGCCTGCGCCGGGAAGTGCGGTGTGGTGTCGAATGGATGCGGTCCGGAGGTGAACGGCGGCGTCATCGACTGCTCCGCTCTCTACCCGTGTCCAACGGGGCAGGCCTGCGGTGCCGCGGGAGTTCCCAATCAATGCGGGAACGCCGACGGAGTGTGCCAGCCCATCGCCCAAGCGACAGCCTGCGGCGGAAACGAGTGCGGCGCGGCGAGTGACGGTTGCGATGGCAGCTACTCCTGCGGCAGCTGCGCGCAGGGAGAGATCTGCCGGAGCGGTCAGTGCGAGGCGATCTGTCAGCCCGTTCCGCAGGCGACGGCTTGCGCTGGAATGGAGTGCGGCCTCGTCGGCGATGGCTGCGGAAGCACCTACGACTGCGGTGGCTGCCCGTCGGGTGAGCAGTGCGGCGCGATCCAGGCCTTCACCTGTGATCCCATTCCCCCTGCCGAGTGCGTGCCCGAAAGCGCGCAGACGGCGTGTGCGGGGAAGGAATGCGGCATCGTCTACGACGGCTGCGGTACCGACGCTTCCCACCAAATCGACTGTGGGTCATGCGGCAGCGGCGAATACTGCGGCATTCAGCAGGCCTACCAATGCGATGCGCCCACCACGAACTGCACACCGGGCACGAGTTGCGCGAGTCTCGGCTGGGAATGTGGCCTGGCGGTGGACGAGTGCGGAAACGTGTTCGACTGCGCGTCGGAAGGACGCACCTGCGGAGCCCTGCAGACCTGCATCGGAGGCATCAACGCTCCGGCGCAATGCGTGAGTGGGGGGGACACCGGAGATTGTCCCTTGTGCGATTCGGTGCCCGACTGTTCCGGAGCCAGCGGCACGACGCGGCTTACCGGGCGAGTCGTCACCCCGGGTCGCAGCGACTCGAACACGGGCAACCAGGTGGGCGTGCCGAATGCGACCGTCTACGTTCTTCGCACCAACGACGCGGGCGATCTTCCTGCCGTCAGCACGGGAGTTCCCTCGAATGGGAGCAGTTGCGATCGATGCGACGGGCAGGATCTCGGTCCCGTACTCGCGAGCGCTAGCACCGACGCCGAGGGCAACTACACGCTCGAAGGCAACATCCCGGTGGGTCAGGAGATGCTCCTGGTGGTGAAGGTCGGCAAGTTTCGTCGAGCGACGCACTACACCGTGCCTGCCACGGGGGCCTGCAAGACGACCAGCCTTCCCACGTCGCTGCCGGGCAATCCGACGCGACTGCCGCGAAGCATGAGCGACGGACTGGCCGTGAACATTCCGAAGATCGCGGTGTCGACAGGGCAGGTCGATGCGATGGAATGCGTCTTCGAGAAGATGGGCGTTGCGGACTCGGAGTTCACCCGACCCGCGCTCAGTGGTCGTGTTCACCTGTACCGGTCGAACGGTGCGTGGCCGGACGAGCAGTCCGAACGCTGCTACGAGTGCAGCTGGAGCAGTTGCCGGGCCACCTACTGCGGAGGCAGTGACAGCTCCGATCGGACCGCCTACTTGAATGCCCTCGACGACCAGCGCCTCTACGAAGACGGCGGACGGATCAACGAATACGACATGGTCGTCTTCGACTGCGAGGGCGGAGGCTGGGGGCATCACAACTCGAGCGACCCGAACGTGCGCGAGTACGTGAACCGCGGCGGACGCATGTTCGCGAGCCACTTCAGCTTTCACTGGATCTGTGACAACGGAAGTACCAGCTACAGCTCGAGTAACCCGTATGTCACCGGTCTCGCGCCGTCGGCGAACTTCGAGGACTGCTACCAAAATGGAAGTTACCCGAGCTCGGGGACGGGGTACGTCTCTCTTGGTCGACCGGGGGTGAATACGCCCAAGCTGCAGGACTTTGCGACTTGGCTCGTGAACGAGGGGGCGGCGAGTCTGAGTGGTGGGCGCTACCAATTCACCATCAATCAGCCTCGAGATCTGGCAACGAGCGTGAACGCCTACTCGGAGGAGTTCGTGTATCGGGAGACGGGCAGCAGCTCCACCTCGGTGCAGCAGTACTCGTTCAACACGCCCTACGGGGCACCCGACGCCGCCGTTTGCGGCCGGGTCGCCTACAGCGGGTTCCACGTCACGGCGAGTGGCAGCAGCTCGAGCAACTTTGGCAGTGAGTACTTCCCGCAGTATTGCTCGGGGAATCTCACGGCGCAGGAGAAGGTGCTCCTCTACATGCTGTTCGATCTCGGCGCGTGCGTCGGGGAGGAACCGGAGCCCCCGGCGTGCACACCAGTGGCGTGCTCGCCCAACACCTGCGGTGCTCAACCGGATGGTTGCGGCGGGTACAACGACTGCTCCTGCTCGGGAGGTGATGCTTGCGTCGACGGGCAATGTGTTCCGCCGAACTGCACGGCAACCACTTGCCAGGCCGAGGGCGCGACCTGCGGTTTGATCGCCGACGGTTGTGGCGGCACCCTCGACTGCGGGCAGTGTCCGGTGTGCGATCCGATCCCCGAGGCGGAGGCGTGCGGTGGCCAGTGCGGATTCGTCTCCGACGGTTGCGGCGGGGTGTACGAGTGCCCGGACTGTTCCGGCGGGCTCACCTGCGTGGCTGGGCAGTGCATGGCGGGAAGCTGCGATCCACTGACGGCCTGCCCGGCGAACTACGACTGCGGTGAGGTGAGCGACGGATGCAACGGCACCATCGCTTGCGGCACGTGCCAGGCTCCAGAAGCCTGCGGAGGTGGGGGAATGCCCAACGTCTGCGGGGTGCCGGAGTGTCATCCGCTCACTTGTGAGGACGTGGGCGCGAGCTGTGGACTGATCGGGAACGGCTGCGGCGGCACGGTCGACTGCGGTCAGTGTCCGGCCGGACAGGCCTGCGGAGTGGGCGGCGTGGCCAATCAGTGCGCGGGGTGTCAGCCGCGTACCTGCCAAGACGCCGGGGCCGAGTGCGGAGCGATCGGCGACGGCTGTGGCGGAATCCTCGAGTGCGGAACGTGTACCGGCGGCCTCGTCTGCGGTGCGCAAAGTCCCAATCAGTGCGGTCCGGGGGAGAGCTGCGATCCCCAGAGCTGCCAGGATCTGGGCGCAGAGTGCGGACTGGTGGGAGACGGCTGCGGCGGGCAGTTGGACTGCGGTGTGTGCCCCGTGGGTCAGCTGTGCGGCATCGTGAGTCACTTCCAGTGCGATTACCCGCCGGAGTGCACGCCGACGACGTGTGAGGACGCGGGCGCCGAGTGCGGAGCCATCGGCGACGGCTGCGGTGGGCAAGTAGACTGCGGTGTGTGCCCGCAGGGACTGATCTGCGGTCTCAACGAGCCACATCGCTGCGATGGAGTCGTGGTCCGCTAGTCGAGGGAGACAGTCGCGCTCGGTGGCTTGGCACGGCAACTGAGCGCGGTAGTCGACTTCGGGAGCACACAGCAGGGAAAGCCGTCGGAGCCTCGCTTCGACGGCTTTCCCTTTTCGTGGGTTGCGTGGTGACGCGGGTGCCTACTTCGACCATCGCTTGCGATGATCGAAGAACACAAGAGCGGCCCGCCGAGCGCCCGGTGTCCGTTCCCTCAGCTCGGCTGCAGAAGCCCGGCGAGCTTGTTCGGCAAGATGCTGTAGTGCCTGCGACAGTAGTCGCAGGTGATGTCGAGTGGCTCAGCATCGTCGATCATCGACTGGATCTCCTTCCGGTCGAGCGTGGCGAGCGCCGCGATGAGCCGCTCCTCGCTGCACCAGCAGTGGTAACGAACCGGGGAGTCGTCGAGGTTCGTGAAGGGCATGCCGTAGAGCAGCTCGTCGCGCAGCCCCTCCGGGGTGAACTCCGGCCCCAAGAGGTGATCGATGGTGCGGAAATCCTCGAGTCGCTCGGTCATGATGGCAAGCGGTCCTTTCCCGACCTCTGGCAGGAGCTGCACCAAGTACCCGCCAGCGGCGCGCACCGTTCCGTCCTCGTTCAGCAGCGTTCCGACCGCGAGCATGGTGTCGACCTGCTCGGAGTTCTGCATGTAGGCCATCATCGCCTCGGTGACTGCGCCTCCCTCGGGCACGTGGACCACGCCTTGGTTCACGCTGCCGTTCGGCATCGTGCGCATCATCTGGAGGAGCGCCTTCGGGCCGACGAGGATCTCCGAGCTTTCGGCTTTGAGCTGGACCAGACCGCGGGTGCCGTCTGGGGTGGAGTCGGCCACGAGGGTGCCGCTGTTCCCTTCACCACGCAGGATCCCTTGCACACGAAGCTGCGGGGCCATGGTCTCTCGGAACAGCACGGAGGCGGTGAGCAGGTTTCCGAAGCGGCGGGCTGTTTCCCCCCGCGCCTCCTGAAGCCGCACCGCCTCGGTCACGGTATTCGTGGTGCGGGTCACCATGACGCGGAAGGCGCCGTCGTCAGTGATTGCCCTGAGGACACGGTCTCCCCGCTGGGCGCCCGCGCGTTCGGTCCCTCGTGTCTGGTCGGAGTCCGTCACGGTGGGCTTATAGCGACCAACGCGTGCGATGCTCGTGAAAAACACGGGCGATACCTGCACTCAGGTGGTCTCTCCGAGCCGACTTGACCTCGGCGGGAGGGGGTCCAAATCTGCGGAGTGCAAGGGGCGTAAGGAGTTGTCGCTGAAACGAGCGGATCAGCGCGCTGACACTGGACACCCGTGCAGACTCTGCTCTGATGGCGGCCCCGATGAGCACCTCAGTCGATTCCGAATCCACGATGGCTTCCCCCACGCCAGCCTCCTCGTCTCCGAAAGTCGGCTCCACCGGGCAGGCTTACGATCCGACGTCCGCGCTCGTCGCAGAGCTCGGGCTCACGGAAAAGTCGGTCCGCTCCGTGGTGCGCCTTCTCGGCGAGGGCGCCACGGTGCCCTTCATCGCGCGCTATCGCAAGGAGGCGACTGGAGGTCTCGACGAAGTACAGATTCGTCAGATCGAGGAACGCCGCGCTTACCTCGTCGACTTGGAGAACCGACGCGGAACCGTACTCGCGGAGATCGACAAGCAGGGCAAGCTCACCGATGAGCTGCGCAAGAAGATCGTGAGCTGCGCCACCAAGGCGGAGCTCGAAGATCTCTACTTGCCGTTCAAACCGAAGCGACGGACCCGCGGCACGCAGGCGCTCGAGCGCGGCCTCGGGCCGCTCGCCGAGCGGATTTGGGAGCAGGCGGCCGACGGCAATCCGCGCAGCGAGGCAGAGGCCTTCGTGAGTGCGGAGCGCGAGGTGGCGGACGTGGCTGCGGCCCTACGTGGCGCCCGGGACATCTTGGCCGAACGGATCGCCGAAGACGCCGAGCTCCGGCAGAAGGCGCGCAAGACGCTCCACGAGGAAGGTATCCTCACCGTCCAGAAGACGAAGGCCTTCGAGGATCAGAAGACGAAGTTCGACAACTACGCTCAGTTTGCCGAAGGCGTGAAGGAAATCGCCTCGCACCGCTACCTCGCGATCCGACGCGGCGAGGGGGAAGGTGTCTTGCGCGGCAGCTTGGACATCGACGTCGAGTCGATGGTGGCGGTCGCGGAGAAAGCGACGCCCCTCGCACCGGCGTCCCCCTGGGCGTCCGAGCTGCGCGAAGCCACGCGCGACGGTGTGACAAGGCTCCTCTTGCCTGCGGCGCAGGTCGACGTTCGCGTCGAGCTGAAGATGCGAGCCGACAAGCAGGCGGTCGAGATTTTCGCGACGAACCTGCGCGAGCTCCTCATGGCTGCGCCCTTCGGATCACGCGCCGTGCTCGGCATCGACCCAGGGCAGCGTACCGGTTGCAAGTGCGTCGTCGTCGACGAAACCGGCAAGCTCCTGGAGCACGAGACGATCTACCTGGTGCAAGGGGAAGGAGCTCTGGCCCGGGCTCGCGAAGTCCTCGTCGGAATGGTGAAGCGTCATCCGGTGTGCGCGGTGGCCGTGGGCAATGGAACCCACGGTCGTGAAACCGAAGCGTTCGTGCGGAAGCTGCTTTCGGAAAAGCCTGCCCAAGGGGCCGAGCAGCCCTTCTGCGTCTCGGTGAGCGAATCGGGCGCCAGCATCTATTCGGCCAGCGACATCGCACGCGAGGAATTCCCTGATCTCGATCTCACGGTGCGCGGTGCCATCAGCATTGCTCGGCGCCTGCAAGATCCGCTCGCCGAGCTGGTGAAGATCGATCCGAAGAGCATCGGAGTCGGTCAGTACCAGCACGACGTTTATCAGACCTTCCTGAGCAAGAAGCTCGATGAGGTGGTGGAGAGCTGCGTCCACGACGTGGGCGTCGAGCTGAACACGGCGAGCGCACCCTTGCTCGCTCGAGTGTCGGGAATTGGGCCGAGCCTCGCGAAGAAGATCGTCGAGCATCGGAACCAGGCCGGTTCCTTCAAGAGTCGCGCGGAGCTGCGGCAGGTGCCTGGCCTCGGGCCGCGCGCCTTCGAGCAAGCGGCGGGCTTTCTTCGGATTCGCGGGGCCACGAGCCCCCTCGATCAGAGTGCCGTGCACCCGGAGCGCTACGAATTGGTCGAGCGCATGGCTCAAGACCTGGGCGTACCGGTGGCTTCGCTGATCGGAAACCGCGAGCTCCTTGCTCGCCTCGACAAGGCTCGGTACGCAGGCGGTGACGTTGGGTCCTTCACCCTGGACGACATCGTGGCCGAGCTCTTGAAGCCCGGGCGCGACCCGCGCAAATCCTTCGAGCCCCCCCAGTTCCGAGACGACGTGAACAGTCTCCAGGACCTCAAGGTCGGGATGGAGCTCGAAGGTGTCGTCACCAACGTCACGGCTTTCGGTGCGTTCGTGGATGTCGGGGTACACCAAGATGGGTTGGTGCACGTGTCTCAGTTGGCCGATCGCTTCGTGAAGGATCCGAGCGAGGTGGCCAAAGTGGGCGATCGACTGCGCGTCCGTGTGCTGGAAGTCGATCTCGATCGAGGTCGCATCTCCCTGACGGCGCGACGTGGTGAGCCGGTTCCGCGACAAGCTTCGGGCGGGGCGGCGCAGGAAGGTTCGGCGCGAAACGATGCGCGACGGAGCGGCGGCCAAGGCGCGCACCACACCAGTCGTCGCGGTGGTGGCGGTGGTGGCGGCGGTGGTGGCCAGCGGGGAGGTGGGAAGTTTTCCCACAATCCGTTCGCTGACCATTTCAAGCGATGAGCATGGGGCCGGGGCGAGGCGATGGAGAACCGCCTCGTCAGGGGCTTCGGGGAACGCTAATAAGGAAGCTCTCGATGGACCTGACCGGCACGATACTCGGCGAGCACTACAAGCTCACTCAGCTCATCGACGGGGGCGGGCAGAGCCTTATCTATCGCGCAAAAGATCTGTCCGGTGGACCCGACGTTGCTGTGAAGCTCCTGCGGGAGCGGTTCACGCACGACGCGGACTTCCGTGAGCGACTCGCGCGGGAGGCGATGGCTCTGCACGACCTCAGAAGTCCCGCCACTCTGAAGCTGCGGGGTCAATACTGGCTACCTGATGGTCAGCTCTGTCTCGTCACGGAGTTCCTGCATGGAAGGACGCTGACGTCGTATGCGGAGGGCTTCGAGCGGGGAGGGCAGTGGATGCCCGTGCGCACGGTGCTCGACTACATCGCGCCCATCGTCGACTCCCTTTCCGAGGCGCACGCCCGCGGCATCGTTCACCGCGATCTGAAACCGGACAACGTCTTCGTTTTGGACGAGCCGGCGCAAGGAACGCCGGTCAAGCTGCTCGACTTCGGTTTCGCGAAATTCCTTCGTCTGCGGAGCTTCACCGGAACCAACCTGCTCGCCGGTTCGCCGAAGTACATCGCACCCGAGGCCTGGAAGGGTCACGGCATCGATGAACGCTTCGACGTCTACTCCCTGGGTGCGGTGGTCTACCGCTGCCTGACCGGACAACCGCCGTTTCCCGTGGACGACTTGAAGGTCCTGCTGCAAACGGTCACCACCGCGCCGCGTCCGTCGCCCCGAGCCATCCGCCCCGACCTCCCCCCGGCCATCGACGACTGGATAGAGCACGCGCTCGCGATCGACCCGAACCAACGTTTCCAGAACGTGCGGGCGCTCGAGCACGCACTCCGCGATTCGTTGCGCAGAGCCTGATCGGCGCGTCGATCAGTCCGCCAGGGCTTCCCGCGCCGCGGAGACGGTTTGATCAATGTCGCCCGTGGTGTGAGCGCGCCCCAAAAATGCCGCTTCGAACTGCGACGGCGGCCAGTAGACCCCACGCTCGATGAGTCCTCGGTGGAATCGCCCGAAGCGCTCGCGATCCGACGCGGCCGCGTCCTGCCAGTTTCGCACCGGACCGTCGTGAAAGAACAGCGTGATCATGGAGCCGACCCGTTGAACGCGCCCGGTCACCTTCGTGTCCGTCAGGGCACTGCGGAGACCTTCTTCGAGGCGGGCGCCAACGGTTTCGAGGTGCTCGTAGAGGGCGGCGTCCAGCTGAGCGAGGGTTGCGAGCGCCGCGGCGACGGCGAGGGGATTCCCGCTCAGGGTTCCCGCCTGATACACCGGACCGACCGGTGCGATCTTCTGCATGACGTCGCGGCGACCTCCGTAAGCAGCGAGCGGCATGCCTCCGCCGACGATCTTCCCCAGGCAGGTGAGGTCGGGCCTGAGTCCATAGCGGTCCTGTGCGCCGCCAGGAGCGACGCGGAAACCGGTCATCACCTCGTCGAAGATCGAAAGCGCTCCGAACTGGGTGCAGAGCTCGATGATGCCGCTCAGGAACCCTTCTTCAGGAGGAACGCAGCCCATGTTGCCCGCCACGGGCTCCACGATCACCGCGGCGATGCGCGCGCCGTCGCGCTCGAACAGACTCTTCAAGGCGCCGAGGTCGTTGTAAGGCGCGGTGACCGTATTTTTGACGATGTCCGCGGGAACGCCAGCCGAGTCGGGAGAACCGAAGGTGGCTGCACCGCTGCCAGCCTGCACCAAGAGGCAGTCGGAGTGCCCGTGATAGCCCCCGTCGAACTTGACGATCAGGGGGCGGTCCGTGAAGCCGCGTGCAAGGCGGAGAGCGCTCATGGTCGCTTCGGTGCCGCTCGACACGCAGCGCATCATTTCGATCGAGGGAACCCGCCGCGAAACCTCCTCGGCGAGGCGTACTTCGCCTTCGGTAGGCGCTCCGAACGAGAGTCCCCGCGACGCGGCGTCTTGCACGGCCTCGACCACGCGGGCGTCTGCATGGCCCAAGATCGCCGGGCCCCAGGACCCGACGTAGTCGATGTAGGCCTTCCCATCCGCGCCGACGACGCGCGAGCCTTGGGCGGACTGGATGAACACGGGGTGCCCGCCCACGGCGCGAAAGGCGCGAACGGGACTGTTCACACCGGCGGGCATCAGGGACTCGGCGCGTTGGTGCAACTCGAAGGAGACCTCGTCGGACATGGTTTCCTTGTAGCGAACGACCTCGGGGACGTCAGCCCGATCGCGGGAGCGCCTCGCCGCGCGATGCGCGGGCGGATACGCGCGTTTCCTGAATGCGCTCGGCAGTGCCGCCGGTCTCCGAGACGAAAATGGGGCGCTGATCTCGGACGTCGGTGATTCGAGCCTGGAGCGCACGGCCCACCCCGACGTCATGGCCTGACCGTCGGACGCCTGCGGCGGGTCGTCCCGAGGTGAGGCGACCCGCGAAATCCGGCGCAGAGCTTCGGCCGGGACCTCAGGCCCGCGACGAAACCACGCCTGGGTGCCGCAGCTCTTCTCGCCAACTCAAGAGTTTGGCACGTGCTTGGTCCGACCAGCGGTAGCGGCTCAACCGGCTGAGCAGATGGGGCGTGTGGTCACCGACCCGGCGTGCCTCGGGGAAGACCCGCATCGCTGCATCGAGGAGGTCACTGGCCTCGTCCGTGTTGCCGAGCTCGCTGGCCAACCACGCCTGGGTGAGCAGCATGTGCTGACGAGGCTCTGGCTCCTCGACGTCCCGCGTGGCGCACTCGGCGAGCAGGGTCTCGGCTTCCTCGAACTTGCGATTCAAAAGAGCGACCTGCGCGTCGAGCACCTTGCCCTCGACCACGCCCCACGGGTCGTCCAGATCGCGGTAGATGCGCGTCGACCAGTCGGCGTGCAAGGCCGCCATGCGCGGATCGTCGAGGTCGATGCCGATCATCGCGAGCAAGCGACGACACGCCGCTTGGCCTCGCGGTGTGCGCAAGGCCTCGAAAGCGATCAATGCATCGAGGGCGCCGGACTCGGCGCTCCGCAGGTTGATCATCCTGTGCTCGACGTGGGCGAGAGAAGCGTTGGCTTGCGCCGTGCCCAAGCGGTATCCGACACGCTCGAACTCGCCTCGGGCTTCGAGCGCCAGGCGCTTCGAACGCTCGACGGCTCCCTCGGAGTGTTCGACCCAGCTGAGCAGAAGCAAACACTGCCCGCGGCCGAGGGGTTGATCGATCGAAGCGAAATGGCGCTCCCCGGCGGTGATCATCGCGCGGGCGGATTCGAAATCACCGAGCAGGTAGTCGATTTCACCGGCGACCGCCTCGCACTGCGCTTGTCCGAGGGTGTTGCGCAGGCTTCGGAAGATCTCGAGGGCCTGCAGGGCCAGGCGGCGTCCTTCGTGTGAGGTGCCGAGCTCGCTTCCGATGTGGGCCAACAGACGCAAGCTGTGAGCGAGGTTCTCTTGGTCGTTCAGCTCGTCGAAGGCTTTGCGCGAGCGCTCGGCGTATTCTCGTGCCTCGTTGGCGCGACCCACGTGGCGGAGAGCTTCGGCACGCCAGCGATCCTTGATCGCGCGCGTTCGCCCCTCGAGCTTGCCTCGGAGCAGATCGAGATCGGCCAGGGTCGCGAGGGGCTCCCGCGCGCCGTTCCAGCTGTTCTTGAGATAGTCGAAGAGCAGGTTGGCAGCGGCTTCCGAGTCACCTGCATGCAGCAGGTTCACCACGCGCTGACGCACGATGCGCCGCGAGCTGGCGAGCGGGTGCAGCTGGAGTGCGTCCGCAGCGGCGCGGTAGATCTGGTGTCGATCTTCTCGCTTGGAGAGCTGCGAGAACAGGTGCTCTTGGAGCAACGCGTGTGGCCAGCTGTAACGTTCTGGACCGCGCGGGATGATGATCTCCGCGTTTTGCAGGCTGCGGACGGCCTCGTCCGCGGCGATCCCGAGGCCACTGAGGAGGGGGCGAAGAACCTCGAGACGGAGATCGCTGCTCAGGGTCGCCGTGGCGTACGCCGCCAAGCGGTGTGCTTCCGGCAGGGCCTTCACGCGGCTGTCCCAGAGCTCAGCCGTCGTCTTGGGGCGTACGGCGAGTACTTCGGGAGGGACGCGGTAGACCCCTTCCACCATCTGCATGTTCCCGGCGAGGGCCCACGCGTGCAGCTGCTGCAAGGCGAACAGAGGGTTGCCGCGGCTCCGGCGAGCCGCCTCCCGCACCGCGTCGTCCTCCAACGGCAGTGACTGGCGCAGGAGCTCCTGGGTGGTTTCCGGAGGCAGCGGCGTCACGTCGATGGCAATGCCGTCCATCTTCTCGCGCAGGTGGCGGAGGCGCTCGGCGGCGGGGGTTCCGAGGTGCACGTCTTCGGCTCGCACGGTCGCTACGATCACGTAGTTCTGCTCCGTGTCCTCCGCGTGCATCTTGAGGAAGCCTTCGAAGGTGGACTCGGCGGCCTGGTGCAAGTCGTCGAGCCAGAAAAGCAGGGAGCGTCCCGCTCCGATGCGGCGGACGACGTGTCGGGACACGGCGCGGCGGGTGGCGACGGTGTCGAGCGCGAACCGAACGCCGCTCGGTCCCGGAGGGACGTCGACACCCGGCTTGGAGGGGCGCAGCCATTCAGCGGCCCCAGCCACCCAGGCGCGACCGTTCTTGTCGCTACGCCGGATCTTCCAGCGCCCGAGGAGGGAGCGCTCGATGGCCTCCCGGTCGCCCCGCTCGAAGTTGTAGTACTGGGTGACGGCCCCGAGCATGCCGTCGAGGGGACCGCGCACCTGCCGGTAGCGGGCGCGCAGCGGGATCATCGACCCCTCTTCGTGGACGCTCTGGCAAAGCCACTCGGCGATCCGGCTCTTCCCCGAGCCGGCGGGGCCCACCAAGATCACGAGCCGGTGGTTGTTGCCAACGCCGTCGATGACTTCGTCACAGACTTCACGCAGGGTTTGGCGGATGTCGTCCCGGCCGACCAGTGGGGGTTGGCGAATACTCAGAAGTCCGGGCGCTCGTTCAGGTTCGGCGGCCAGGGCCGGATTGCGTCCCCGGCTACCCGTACGCTTCGTCGTGGTGGTCGGCTTGGCGCTGCTGCGTACTTCGGGGAGTATGAATGCGGATTCCGCGACTTCGGTGGGTCGGAAGCGCGCCCAATCGCGGCGGGCCTCCGCGGCGAATTCCCAACGATCCCAGGGTCGCTTGCGCACCATGCGCTTCACGAAATCCGTCACCCCGCGAGGGATGTCGAAAGCGGGCTCGAGCTTGGGGAATTCCTTGAAGGCATGGAGCTTCAGAAGCTCCTTCGAGGTTCCGCTGAAGGGTGCCTTCCGGCTCAAGAGCTTGTACAGAATGCAGCCCAGCGAATAGATGTCCGTGGCGCCGCAGACGTGGTGCTGTTCGTGCTGGATCTGCTCGGGCGCCATGTAGCCCGGAGTGCCCGCACCCGCGTGCGGCTTGAACTCCATGGCTTTTTCGCCGTCGAGGCGTTCGTCGTGCGGGTCACCCTTCAGCCACGCCAAGCCGAAGTCGAGGATGTGCACGAGAGGCGGTTGGCCATCTTGGTTCTCCTGCACCAGCACGTTGGACGGCTTCAGATCGCCGTGGACGATTCCGCGCGCATGCGCGTGACCGAGCGCCCCCAAGATCTGATCGACGATGTGCCAGATGACCTCCCACTTGAGTCCGGCGTGGCTCAGGTCGTGCAGTGACTTGCCCGACGCGAGGTCCATGGCGAGGTACGGGGAGCCGTCGCGTAGCTGCCCGAAGTCCCGAGCGCCGACGATGCTCGGATGGTCCAGAGCCGCGAGTGCACGCGCCTCCTTGTAGAACCACATGATGTATTCGGAGGCGTGATCGCTGTCGGGAACGATCACCCGCTTGACCGCCACGGTGGCGTTCGTGGCGACATCGCGGCACCGATAGACGATACCCATGCCTCCCTCGCCGAGAACGCCCTCCACCTCGTAGCGACCGGCGATGACGTCTCCGGGAAAGGCCTGCGACCCCACCTGACTGAGGGGGCCGCTCAGTGTTTCGGGACGCTCGACGGCGGCGGCCGACGGAATGCTGGGAGGGGAGCTGTCGAGTTCGTCGTCGGCGTCGGGCAGTGGTTTGAAGTCCTCGACCTTCCTCTCTTCGGAGCGGGGTGTCGAAGCGAGTCGATTCGATCGCCGCGAGAGAGGAGAGGAAGCCTCGTCCACCTCGGGCGCATGCGCCGTGCTGTCCTCCGGTACGATCACGGGGAGTGGAACCGAGAGGGGCTCCACGCTGACGGTCTGCGCCGAATGGCTGCTGTCCTGCGGGGAGGCGTGGCGCCGGGCGACGGAAGGCGTCTCGACGAGTCGCTCGGTCGTCGCGAGGGCCGGGTCGGGCGGTCGCGATGAGTGGGCGCTCCGCTGCCGGCTCGGCTGGCGGGAGGGCCGGGGATCAGCTGCAGACTTGGGGGCGTCAGCCATGGGATAGTCCGCCCCCCAAATGGGGTAGCCCGGAGTAGCCCGGGCAGGGGGCCTCGGTGGAGTCTAGCCCGGGTTGTCGCACGGTCGAGACCTTGAAGGGCGCCGAAAAAGTCTTTTCAGAGGCCTGCGGTGCTGATTCGCGCGGCAGCTAGCGAGTACAGATCGCAAGCCCCAAGAAAGACAGGGGTCGGCTATCCCCCCCAGCCGGGTTGACTCGCGGGTATCGGCGTCGTTCGGCGGGTTTGATCGTTCGGCACCCGGCTGGGCCCTGTCTCGGCAAAAACCACATGCGCGTTATGGGGTTTTCGCTATAGGCTCCGCCGCGTCATGCCAGGCCCCCAGACCAAGCTCGTCGATCTCAGTCTCTCTGAACGCGATCCCGAGATCGCTCAGCTCATTCGCCAAGAGGAGCGGCGCGAGTTCGACAAGATCCGGCTGATCGCGAGCGAGAACTATGCCTCGAAGGCGGTGCTCGAAGCGACGGGCTCGATCCTCACGAACAAGTACTCCGAGGGCTACGCCGAGAAGCGGTACTACGAGGGGCAGCAGGTCATCGATCAAATCGAGCTGCTGGCCATTTCCCGAATGAAGTCGCTGTTCGGAGCCGAGCACATCAACGTGCAGCCCTACAGCGGCAGCCCCGCCAACCTCGCCGTTTACCTTGCTTTTTGTGAGGCAGGCGACCCCGTCATGGGCCTTGCCCTTCCGGCGGGGGGGCACCTGACCCACGGTTGGAAGGTCAGCATCACCGGCAAGTATTTCAACAGTGTGGGCTATGGCGTCCGCCGGGACGATCACCGTATCGACTTCGATGAAGTCGCTCGTTTGGCGCGGGAGCACAAGCCGAAGATTCTCTGGTGCGGCACCACTGCGTACCCGCGCATCGTCGAGTTCGACAAATTCCGCGAGATTGCCGACGAGGTTGGCGCGATCCTGTGCGCGGACATCGCCCACATCTCGGGGCTCGTCGCGGGCGGCGTGCATCCTTCGCCCGTGGGGATCGCGGACGTGGTCACCAGCACCACGCACAAGACACTCCGCGGGCCTCGCGGCGGCGTCATCATGTGCAAGGCCGAGCACGCGAAGGCGATTGACCGAGCGGTGTTTCCTGGCCTGCAGGGAGGACCCCACAACCACACGACCGCAGGCATCGCCGTTGCGGCAAAGGAAGCCAGCACACCCGAGTTCAAGCAATACGCTCAGAACGTGGTGGATAACGCGCGTGTTCTCGCCGAAGGTCTCTTGAGTCGCGGCTTCAATCTGGTCACCGGTGGCACGGACAACCACCTCGTGCTGGTCGATCTGACCCCGAAGAACACGCCCGGTAAGGTCGCGGCTCAGGCTCTCGATCGGGCTGGGATCGTCTGCAACTACAACTCGATTCCGTTCGACCCGCGCAAGCCCTTCGATCCGTCTGGAATCCGTATCGGTACGCCATCGATCACGAGCCGGGGAATGGGCGCCGAGGAAATGAAGCGCCTGGCGGCCTGGATGGATCAGATCGTGAGTGCTCCGGACGACGACGCGCTGATCGACCGAGTGGCTGGCGAGGTGCGCGAGGTGTGCGCGGCATTCCCGCCCCCCGGTATCCCGCAACCCTGATTCGGGTCGCTCACTACAAGCGAGCCGCTAGAGCGACCAACGGCTCGCCGATTGTCCCTCTAGAGCGACAAACGGTTTACCGTTTGTCGCGACCAAACAAGCAACTGGAGCGCCGATTCGTGCAGCGCGCCGAAGCCGAGCAGGCGAAACCCGCCCCCTCGAGAAGAGGTGGGGGCGGTTTTTGCAGGCGCCCTGAAGGCAAACCGATCGGCGCTCCAGCGGTTTGTAGAAACACCCCGCCCTTGCCCCCGGCAGCCAGAGCGGCCGCCCCAAGGCGAGAGCGGAGTGAGTGGCCTCTTCGGCCACTTCGCGCTCCTACGAACGAATCCTTCGAGGCGCGAAATGGCCGTGGGCATCGCTCGGCGGTTCGAACCGCCGCCCCGTTCAGACTATCTGGCGATCTTCCTGTACAGGAACAGTAGACCCACTGCGCCGCAGATCGCGATCAGGAGACTTCGAAGGTCGAAGCCCGTCACGCTTCCGAAGCCCAGAAGAGTCGCGATGTAACCGCCGATGAAGGCGCCCGCGATACCAATCAGCATCGTGACCACGACGCCCCCCGGGTCCTTGCCAGGGATTGCCCACTTGGCGAGAGCGCCCGCCACGAGGCCAAACAGAATCCACGAGATGATTCCCATGGTCGCCCCTCTCTTTCTGGTCTCGAGTACCGCCACTTCCGGCGGACACTCCCACCTAGTGTAGCCGGCGGTCGAGCCGGTGCCGCCACTGGTTGCGTCCGATCGCGCTCCTTTTTGAGAACGGGCTCTCCACTGCCTGAGGTTGGCTACTCATCTGCGGTGGTGATGTTCGGCGCGGTCCATGCATGCAGCGGCCCAGCACGTCGCAGGGTCGGTGCTCGATCCATGCGAGGGCGAACCAGGACTTCCCACTACGGGGGGGACCGCAGGTGAGTCCAGGGTGGTCACGCTTTTCGAGAGCTTTTTGGAGACGATGACATGGTTGCGAATGCTTTGTTGGGAGCGGCTCTCGCCGCGGTCGTGTTGGGGATCGCAGGCGAAGGAAAAGCCCTGAAGAAGAGCCTGAAGCAACGAGCGCTCTGGCGAGTGGTGTGGCGGGGGATGCGCTTCCGCCACCTCTGGCCTGCCCCCTTCGTCCTCGGTGTGGCTGCCCTACTGGGCTACGTGCTCCACACCCACGTCGGCGGTCTGCTCGATTGGGGTTGGTGGTCGGCGATCGGGGGGCACGGCAACGTAGTTCTCGGGAAGAACGAACAGCTTTTCGGCGCGGCCGGTTCGCTTTGGATTGGGCGGACGATGCTGCTCGTCATCGCCGTTCTGATGCCCAATCTGGTCACCTTCGAGGAGCGCCTTTTCCGCCGTGGAATCGAACGCAAGACGCCGTGGCGGCGCGCAGGAATCGCCGTCGGGTTCGGGCTTTTTCACCTGATCGCTGGTCTTCCGATCTGGGCGACGCTGGCGCTCTCGGTGCTCGGCTTCTACTGCTCACACGTTTACATGCGGACCTATCGCGCAGTGCTCCCGCTGAAGGGTGATGCGCTGGCTCGACGTCACGCCGTGCTCGAGTCGACGCGAGCCCACGTCGGGTTCAACGCTTTGGGCGTTCTGGTCGCTGCAGTGACTCTCGTCGGCTGAGCCGCATTGACGCTCTCGTTGGCCGAGCTCCGTGCCGGGGTGCGATACCGGTCACTTGTCGCCTGAAGGGCGGTCGGCTGTCGCACGCCGCGGACACGCGTCCCCTCGGGAGGACCGGCGCACCTGACGTCCCACCGCCCCCACCGCCACGAACGCACCGTCACGGGCGAGCAGCGTTGGTCGAGAGCTCTCACGATTTCCGAACGCCATCGGCAGTGGAGCAGGCGCCGAGTGCGACCAGCGGGTTTGCACGACTTGCGCACACGGGGTGAGTTAGTGGGGAAAGCGCGCATTTATTATGGGAGCGATCCGAAAATCGCCCCCACTTGCTTTGGTCGGTCCCCTATAGTGACCGATGAATGAAAGCCTTTCGCCGCACTTACGTCGAACAGCTCGGTGAATACCGACTGACGCGGCTCTTGGCGACGGGGGGGATGGCCCAAGTTTACGAGGGGCATCGT
This sequence comes from Polyangiaceae bacterium, assembly GCA_050289625.1. Classification (GTDB taxonomy): domain Bacteria; phylum Myxococcota_A; class Polyangia; order Polyangiales; family Polyangiaceae; genus NIC37A-2. The sequence continues at coordinate 50,751 of JBNKGC010000017.1, forward strand.
CTGGGGCCACATGGTTTCGACAAGAGGATCGCCATCAAGCGCATTCTCCCGGAGCTTGCCGAGGACGAGCGGCTGGCCACGATGTTCTGCGACGAGGCACGTCTCCAGGCGACTTTGGCTCATCCGAATCTGGTGCAAGTCGTCGACTTCGGTGACGACCAGGGGGAACTGTTCATCGCCATGGAGTTCGTCGATGGATTCCACTGTGGTGAACTGGTGGAACGCGCCCGCGCCAGGCGCGGGCGCGTCGATCTGGCGCCGGCTCTGTACATCGCGCGCGAGATGCTCCGGGGCCTCGCCTACGTGCACGGCGCGCGGGGGCCGCTGGGGAATCCTCGCGGTCTGGTCCATGGGGATCTCTCTCCGCACAACGTCCTACTCGGGTCGGCGGGGCAGGTAAAAATCGCAGACTTCGGGATTGCTCGCGCGGGCGGCTCCCTGCGGACGGGTGGTTCGCTTGGGGCAGGCCACGAGGCTGGTGTCACCGGCAAGCTCGGCTACCTCTCCCCCGAACAGGCCTTGGGCACCTCGGTGGACCACCGAAGCGACCTGTATTCCGTCGGGGTGATTTTAGCAGAGCTGCTGCTTGGGCAGGCGTTGTTCACTGGCCAGAGTGAATACGAGCTGCTGCGCGCGGTCACGAGCGGGGACCTCTCGAACTTGCGCGTTTACGGCTGGAACCTACCCGGTGACGTCCGAAACGTCCTGGCTCACGCTCTCGCTGTCGACGCGACCGAGCGTTACCAATGCGCGGACGACTTCCGGGCTGATCTCGAGGAGCTCGTCCAAATCTACGACGCACCCCTCGATCGCTACGAGCTCGTCGACTATCTGGCGGAGCTCGGCCTGATCCGACTCCAGAGTGGCCTGCGCCGGATGGACTTCTTGGACGCCTTCACGACGCGGTCTCCGGCTCCGCAGTCCGTCACCGAGGCGGTCACGGTGCGACCGGGGGTGACCGCTGGTGCGGCGAGCTATCGAGTTCGGACGGGATCAGGCAGCGTGTTCGGCCCCCTTTCGATGCCGGCTCTGCTCGAGATGGCGGCGACCGGACGACTTCCCGACGACAGTCAGATCTCGCACGATTGGAAGCCGTTCGGACCACCCTCGCGCATCGAGGGCCTATGTGGCCTCTGGTCGCGTCATCCGTACCGCTTTTTCGAGACGCCGGCGGCCGATGCGAAACGGCAGCCAGTGCGCGTCCAGGCAACCCCCGCGCAGCTGTTCCAGCTCTCCCTGTCGGGAGCCACCGGACTCCTTCAGTTGGTCAGCGAGGACGGGACGGTGCGCGTGTATTTCGAGGAAGGTGTCCCTGTCTTCTCGTCGGCGACGGATCCTTCCACTCTGCTCGGTGCTCGGCTCGTGGAGCGTGGCGTAGTCAGTCGCGAAGCCATCGAGAACCTGCTCGCGGACGGATTCTCCTCAGATCGACCGCTGGGAGCGCTGCTCCGACGACAGGGGCTGATCGACGAAGCAAAACTCGAAGCGGAGCTCGAATCGCAACTCGAGGCTCGACTGGCCCTCATCGCGGGGGCGAGACGTGGCGAACTCACCTTCGTTTCGCATGCCCGCTGTCAAATGACGAGGATCCCGACCAAGCGGAAAGGTCCGGCGTGGGCCCGGAGAGCCATCGTCGAGGGGTTTAGCGAGGAGGAGATGGAACGGCTCCTGACTCCCGTTTGGCATCGAGAACTCGAACTCACGGCAGATGCGAGCGATCGCGCCGACCGGCTCCAACTCGGTGCCGCGGATCGACGCGTGCTGACGTTGGTCGGGCGCGGGAGGACCGTCGCATCGCTCCTTCACGAGGTAAGGAGCGATCGCGCGCTTTACCGAGTCCGTCTCCGAAGCGTGTTCGTCGGGCTCGTGGCGAACCTGATCGCACCCCTTGAGTAAGCGCAGCGCCCCGCGTGCCACCGCCGTTTCGGCCCACCTGAAAGTCAGGGGCCGAAACGGCTCTGCGTCACCTGCTTCGCTCGCCCGTGCACTCGCTTCACGCACCTGGGTCGGGGCGACTGCGTCGCGCAGGAATCAGTCGTGGTGGCTGATGGGACCCGAGCCAGCGTTTCGCATCAGGCGTTGGAACGCCTCGCCCGACATGTGAAGCAGGCTTTCGTGATCTCCCGCTTCGAACCAGATCTCCTCCTTCATGAGCAAACTGGTGTCGGTTACAGTCAACATGTTGTAGGCGGTTCCGGTTGGCGGGACTGCGCCGTAGGAGCAGTCCCCGAAGATGTCGGCGAGCTCGGGCTCCGGCACCAGTTCGAGATTGCGCCCCAGCATCTCGTTGAGCTTGGCCAAGTCGAGATGATGCGAAGCTGGGATGACGGCGAGCACGGGCCCTCGATCGTCGCTGACCACCACTCCCTTGGCGAGACAGTCGCCCGAAACGTGGGCGCTTTGCGCCGTTTGCTGGCTGTGGGTTGTGTGCGGATGTCTTACGACCTCGTACGAGCAGCCTTCTCGCACGCAGGCATCCTGTACGGTGCTTGCTATGGACATCGTCCGTTCCCCCTTCGTCGTGGCCGCCCGGAAGACGGCTCGTCTCCTGATCTTTGACATAGCAGGAGGGACGAAGGCACGCCGGAGGACGCAACAGTTCGCGTCAGCGTTTTCTGGTTGGGCTCGAAGGGCTGACTGAGTCCCTTTCGGCACCCTGCCAGGCCGACTAGCTGTCTCGGCTAGAGCGCCGATCGGTTTGCCGCCAGAACGTGGGCAAAAACCGCCCCACCTCTTGCGAGGGGGCGGTTTTCGCCCACTCGGCCTC